>JBJEOD010000403.1:0-5133 GCA_051880535.1 Acutalibacteraceae bacterium
CGTCCGCGCCCTTTGATTTAGCCGAGGCAATGGTGTCAAACACCACCGAGGCGGGGTCTGTACCCTCCACGCTTTTTACCATTGAAACGCCCGCGCGCTCTGCCCAGATACCTAACTGGTCGATAGCGGCGGCGCGGAAGGTATCGGCGGCGCCCAATACAACCTTTTTGCCCTCGTTTTTAAGCTGTGCGGCAATTTTACCTATTGAGGTGGTCTTGCCCACGCCGTTTACGCCGATAACAAGTATAACCGACGGCTTTGTGTCAAGTCTTAACCCCTCGTCCTCTCCTAACAGCTCGGTGATGATTTCCTTCATCATACCCTTGATTTCTTTAGGGTCGGTAGCACCTGTTTCCTTTATCTTTTTGCGCAGTCTGTCGCAGATTTCTTCAGAGGTCGCAACCCCCATATCCGACATAACAAGGGTCTCTTCAAGCTCCTCAAACAGCTCCTCGTCAATTTTGGTAAAGCTGTTTATGATGCCGTTTACGCCGCTTGAAATAGAGGCTCTGGTCTTGTTAAGCCCCTCTTTGATTTTACTGAAAAATCCCATTGCTGTACCGCCTTTAAAATAGATTATGCGCCCTGTGATAAAAGCGCCTTTTCAAGCTCCGCCACATTAAGCTCCAAAAGCTTTGTAACTCCCTTTTCCTGCATTGTAACGCCGTAGAGCATATCCGCCGCCTCCATTGTGCCGCGGCGGTGGGTAACGCAGATAAACTGGGTAGAAAAATCCGACCGTTTCATATAATCCGCAAAGCGGTCTACGTTAATATCGTCAAGTGCCGTGTCAACCTCGTCAAGGAAGCAGAAGGGCGGGGCGTTCACGCGCATTATAGCAAAGTAAATCGACAGGGCGATAAGCGCCTTTTCGCCGCCCGAAAGCCCGTCAAGGCTCGGCACGTTTTTACCCGGTAGCTTAACATTAATATCAATTCCGCTTTCAAGCACGTTTTCAGGCTCTGAAAGCGTAAGGCTCGCGCTCCCGCCGCCGAAAAGCTCGGTAAAGGTCTTGGAGAAATTCTCGTTAATCTTGTTAAAGCCCTCGGTGAAAATGTCCTGCATCTGGTGGGTCAGCTGATTTATAAGCTTGTGAAGCTCCGCCCTTGTGGTCTCAACGTCATTAATCTGCGCCGACATAAACTCGTACCGCTCGCTTACCTCTTTGTATTCCTCGATTGCCGAAACGTTTACGTTGCCAAGCCCGCGAATTTTCGATTTAATCTCCGCAAGCTCTTTTTTAGCCTCGGACGGCTTTTCGATATGAATACCGATTTTTTCGGCTTCGCTGCGGGTCAGCTGATACTCGTCGTAGAGTCTTTTGATAACGTCGTCGTACTCTTTGAGCATAACCTCCCTGCGCTCGGTTAAGCGTGCTAATTCGCCGCCGATTTTCTCGCGCTGTGCGGTCTGCTCCCGCTCGCTTGTCCTAAGCTCCAGCCCCGCCTTTTCGGTTTGGTTGCGCTTTTCAAGCAGCTCCTTAATATTCTGCTCGGACTCGGCGATTTTAAGCTTAATTTCATTGGTTTTTGCCGCCGATTGCTCTGTTTTTAGCCGCAAATCCGCATTTTTAAGCTCAAACTGGGCGATTTCCTTTTCTATCGCTTTAAGTCTGTCGGCTCTGCCCGCAATCATTGCCCGCAGCTCGTCGGCTGAATTCTCGAGCGCCTCGGCGTCCTTTTGGAGTTCGATTACCGCAAGCTTTGCCGCGGTTATTTCCTCCGCCGCCTTTTCCCTTTCGGCGTTAAGGTTATCCCTGCCGCCCGTCATTTTATCGATTTCCGACTGTATTGCCGACTTCTTGCCGTCAAGCTCAGCTATAGCCCTTGCCGCCGCGGCGGAAACCTCTTTGAGCCTTTTAAGCTTTTCCTCGCCGCTTGTTACCTCGTCGGACAGCTGTTTAAGCGAGGTTTCAAGATTTATCTTTAAATCGCCCAAGCGCTTAAGCTCGGAAAGCGCGCGGATTTTATCCTCGTTAGCGGTGGTGATTTCCGCATTTTCGGCGGTAATATCAGCCTTTACTGCCGCCGCCGCCTCTTTTGCCTCGTTAAAGGCTTTTTCGGTTTCATTCGCCTTTTCGGTAAGCTTTGAAACATCATTTTCAAGCGCCTTAATATCGCCCGAACGGCTTAAAAGACCCGCGCTTTTTACAAGCGAGCCGCCCGTAAGGGAGCCGCCGGGGTTTACCACCTGACCGTCAAGGGATACTACCTTTACGCGGTAGCCGTATTTTTTAGCAATCGCCGCCGCAGAATCAATGTCTTCGGCAACAACCACCGCGCCCAACAGATACTTTATTATCTCGCTGTATTTTCCGTCCGCCCTTACAAGGTCGCCCGCAATGCCGACAAAGCCCGCCAAATCCTCAAAGCCGTGTTCCTTAAATTCGCGTGCCTTAATTGTCGCGATGGGAAGGAAGGTCGCCCTGCCGCCCTTGTTGGTTTTAAGAAAGCTTATCGCCCTCTTAGCGTCCGCCTCGGTTTCAACAACAATATTCTGTATCGCCGCGCCAAGGGCGGTTTCTACCGCAACGCTGTATTTTTTATCAACCGAAATAAGGCTTGAAACAGGGCCGCAAACTCCGCGCAGAAGTCCCTTTTTGGCTTCCCCCATAACCGTCTTGACAGAATGGCTGAAGCCCTCCATATTGTTTTCAAGCTCCCTTAAAATCTTAATACGGCGGCGCTTTTCCTCGGTATCAAGGCGAAGTCCGTCAAGCTCCGCTTTAAGCCTTTCGGCGCTTTCTTCTTTTGATTTAAGTCTTAATTGATAGCCCCTTACGGCGTTTTGTCTGCCCAAAATATTCTCGCTTATACTGTCTATAAGGCTCTCGGTTTCTTTAAACTCCGAAGTTAATTTTTCAATTTCGTCACGGTATTCCGCAATTTGTGCGTCCGCCGTGCCTTTTCGGGCGATAATTTCCTCTGTCGCGCTGTCGGCGGTGACCATTTCCACCCGCCTGTCGGCGCTTTCGGCGGTCAATGCGTTAAGGCTTTTAACCTTGTCCTCGATTTTGCGGGAAATGCTCTCGCTGTCGTTAAGCATTTCGGAAAGTCTGTTTTCAAGGGCTTTAAGGTTATTTTCAAGCTCGGATTTTTCTTTATTCTTTAATTCCGCCTGCCCGCGCTTTACCTCGATTTCGGAAAGCGCCTCACTGTCCGACCTGCCTAATTGCTCGGTTTCGGCCTTAAGGCGTTCTATAGATTGATTATTGTGTTCAATATCGTTGTTAATTACCGTAACCGCGCCGTCGTTCTTTACGATTTCCTCATTAAAATTGGAAATATTAAGCCGCTCGCCCTCGATTTCCGAAGTCAGGCGGGCAAAATAGGCGGTGTTTTCCTCGGTTTTGCGATCGAATTCCGAGAGAGCCTCGTCTATTTCACGGTAGGTAAGCTGTGCCGCGGCGATTTTGCTTTCCTGCGCGCGCAAAGCCTCCTTTGAATTATCGAGCGTATAAAGCCAAAGCCCTATTTCAAGCTCCTTCTTGGTATCCGAAAGCTCCAAAAATTTCTGCGCCTTTTTGCTCTGCTCCTTAAGCGGACCGACTCTTGCCTCCAGCTCGTCGCTTATATCGTGCAGGCGCAAGAGGTTGTCCTCCGCTCCCGCAAGCTTTTTTTCTGCCTCCAGCTTTCTGTAGCGGTACTTTGAAATTCCCGCCGCCTCTTCAAAAATATCGCGGCGCTCGCCCGATTTTGAGCTTATGATATTGTCAATCTTACCCTGACCTATCATAGAATATCCGTCACGGCCAAGCCCAGTATCCATAAACAGCTCGTGAATGTCCTTAAGGCGCACCGAAACGCCGTTTATAGCGTACTCGCTCTCGTGTGAGCGGTAGTAACGCCTTGTAACGGCTACGTTATCGTTGTCGAAATTAAGGGTTCTGTCGCTATTGTCGATATTAAGGGTGACCTCGCAGTAGCCATGAGGGCGGCGGGTTTCCGTTCCGCCGAAAATTACGTCCTCCATAGACTGACCGCGCAGGCTTTTTGTGGACTGCTCGCCCAAAACCCAGCGCACCGCGTCGGAAATATTACTCTTTCCGCTGCCGTTAGGCCCCACGACGGCGGTTATGCCCTTGCCGAATTTTAAAACCGTTTTATCGGCAAAGGATTTAAAGCCCTGAATCTGAATAGAGCTTAACAGCATATTTTACATCTCCCTTACAAGCTTAAAATCAAGACCGCACAAATTTTCATCTGCCGAAACCCGGCAATCATAGCCCTTTGATTTTAAGAAAATTATATTTTTTCTGCCCTGACCCGTCATTTTGGAAACGGCGGATTTTGCGACCTTAATTGTATATTTGCCCTTTTCTAAAAGCTCGGATAAAACCCCCGTAAGCATTATCTGGGACTGGCAAAGCTCGCTGAAGGCGGGGTGCCATGGACCTGCAATATACGCCTTTTCCTCAATCGAATGAAGTCCTAAGCGTATAACCCTTATTCCGTTTTCGGTAAACATTTTATAAAGCTTAACAGAAAGCGCAACCGCGCCGTCAAGGGTCTGGGGCTTATAGATATTATCGGCGTAAAGGGCGGCTAAATCGGTGTCCTTTAACACTATGGTCGGGTAAATACGCACCGTGTCGGGCTGTAAAGCGATAAGTCTTTCGGCGGTTTTAATTGCCGAGGCATCGCTGTCCCCGTAAAGTCCCGTCATCATTTGCAGCCCTAATTCAAAGCCGTATTCGCGTATTAGTCGGGACGCCCTTTCAACGTCGCGGGAGGTGTGCCCCCTGTTGTTCATTCTGAGCACGCGGTCGTTCATACTCTGCGCGCCTAATTCAATCGAGGTGACGTGATGCTCCCTTAAAAGGGTGAGTATCTCGCCGTCAATCGCGTCGGGGCGGGTGGAAATTCGTATTCCCTTGACCGTTCCGTCCTCCGCAAACCGCGCCGCCGCCTTTAAAAGCTCGGTCATATAGCTGCGGTTAATAGCCGTAAAGCTGCCGCCGAAAAAGGCGATTTCCGCCGTAGCGGAGACAAAATTGCGGCTGTTTTTTGCCGCCGCCACCGCCTTTTCAACGTCCGCTGCGGCGGGTGCCCAGCAAGCGCCCGTAATATAACGCTGATTGCAGAAGCTGCACTTATTCGGACAGCCGATATGCGGAACAAATATTGAAATATT
>JBJEOD010000404.1:0-5086 GCA_051880535.1 Acutalibacteraceae bacterium
CAACTGAAAAAATATGTCGATCAAGTTGTTGAGGCAATGAAAACAGGAATGTTTTTGTATGTGGCGCACCCCGATTTAATACATTATAGCGATAATAAGGCGGTTTACAGGAAAGAAATGACGCGACTTTGTCGAGCTTCTTTGGATTATGACATACCGTTGGAATTTAATTTGCTCGGCTTCAGGGAAAAACGCTTTTATCCCCATTTGGAGTTTTGGAGATTGGTTTCCGAGATGGGCTGTAAAACAGTAATAGGTTGGGACGCCCATTCTCCTAAATATGTCGGAGACCGTCCGATTTACAGTGAAGCATTGGCTGAACTTAAAAAATACGGTATAACACCTGCCGAAACTATTGATTTTAAAGACGAAATTAAGATTTTTAAATAAAACAAAAAACATCTTTTTTGCAAGTGAAGACGAAGTGCCGAAAAAAGCTATAACAATGGGTATGGTTTCTATTATGCATGCAAAAAAGATTTTGCTTATTGCAAGCGGAAAGGTCTTAGTATAACAAGATGGTTACTTTAAAAAACAATGTTATATCAATCGAAATAAGCACAACAGGTGCTGAAATGAAAAAAATAACCGTAAACGGGAAGGAGAGACTTTGGAACGGCGATCCCTCCTTTTGGAGCGGCACCGCACCCGTTATGTTTCCGATATGCGGCGGTTTGCCCGAAGATAAATTCACATACAAAGGCATAGAATACACCTTGCCTAAGCACGGCTTTGCAAAAACGATGACCTTTGGAGTCGAAAATCAAACAGATTTATCAGCAACATTTTTACTTAAAAGTAACGAAGAAACCCTTAAAATGTATCCATGGAGCTTTGAATTCCGTATAATCTATTCCTTGTCTGGCACACGAATTAAAATTGATTATGATATTAAAAATACATCGGAGGAAACAATGTATGCCTCCGTGGGGGCGCATGAGGCGCACGCATGTCCTGAAGGGATTGAGGATTATGATGTGATTTTCGAGAAAAAGGAAACCCTAAATGCCTGCGGATTATCAGGAAGCCTTATTTCCGATGAGCTTATCCCGATTATTAAGGAAACCGATACACTTCCGCTTTACTACCATTATTTTGATATTGACGCGCTTATTTTTAAGGATTTAAAATCGCGTTCTGCCACATTACGCAACCGTAAAACAGGCGAAAGCGTTAACTTAAGCTTTGACGGCTTCGACTATTTTCTTTTATGGACTGTACCAAAGGCTGGCTATATTTGCTTAGAACCGTGGACGGGTATACCTCCGATGATTGGCTCAGACAAAGATATTACCAAAAAAGAAGGCATAACCGCAATCGAAAAAGGGGAGACATTTCACCGCACACATTCTCTGTATTATTAAAAAATCTTCTTGGTATTGTTACCTTTGTAATACGGCCACTCAATTTGCATTTTAAATCTAAGTATATGTAATGAAAAGAGGTTTAGTATAACTTGTATTAAGCAAGAAAATAACCGTTAAATACGGCGTCGGTACGGCTGTTGCACAAAAGGGCGGAAGTATTCTTATTCCGCAGAACTTAAAGGCATTGCTCATAGGCAGGGCAGAGGTGATTTGTTCTAAGGCATACTAAACTAAGAAATAAAATAAAACTATTCCCATTTCCATGTTCAAATCTGCCGATCCCAAAGCACTTATGGAGGACGATGAATATGAACAGCTAGTATAAAAATGGCGGCAGGGAGAAATCCCGACCGTCCGAGAGATGCGATATTTCGTAGCGACAGATGTTGCCAATATACCGCGAAGAAAACAAAAGAGCTTGTAGAAAGCCTCGGCTTTCGCAAAAGTATGTCCCGCCCCGGAACTCCGAGTGACAACCAGCCGATTGAAAGCTTTTGGCACACGCTCGAAGTTGAGATGCCTGATATCAGGCATCTCAACTTCGAGGAAGCAAGCCGTATAATCATAAATTATATTGAACTGTATTACAATTCGGAAAGATTGCATTCGGGCATAAATTATTCTGTACCAAATCAATTTTTCACTTTTTTATCTGTCCGAAATTCTTGACAAGTTTCTAAGCAATTAAACCTCAATCTTTTTTTAAATTGTTTAGTGAGCGGAAAGCATCAAAAAATAAATGCGTATTTTTCAAGGGCATCCATCAACGCAATTATATTTTCCTCCGGCACACCGGGATATAAACCATAAGTCAAAGCCAATCCGCCTTTTGGAGTGGCAATTTTCGTGATTTCCTCTTTTATCAGGTTATCAATCATTTCAGGCGTTCCGTGCGGTGTGATATTCTGGCGGTCGATGTCAAGGTCAACACATACCTTGCCGCGAAAGCGTTCGGCAATCCAGTCAATACCGTTTACGGAATCCTGCAGATTTATGCTTTGAACGCCGCTGTCAATCAGATCGTCTGCCAGTAAGCGTATGTCACCGTCTGAATGCATTTGAATTGCAATCCCTGCATCCCTTGCGGGTTTCATTAGTTTCTGATATGCAGGTTTAATGTAGCGACGGAAGTGTTCGGGGGAAACCATTGGCCCTATCTGCATGCCAAGATCTTCGGGGTATGCCATAAGCGAACAGCCATTATTAATAAAACGTTTTACAATTGCTAAATTAAACTCGGTAAGCTGTTCAATAAGGTCATATAGGTGGGGATCCTCATCTACCATGTCGAACATAAGATTTTCGTAGCCGCGTAGGTCGCACAACTGCAAAAAAGTATGTCCATGACGCAAACTTCCGTAAAATGTACCGCCGCCGTCTTTAATTATTTTCCATTCTTTTTCAAGCGTTGCCCAATCTACGGGATAAAGTCCGTTGCATGTTTCAGGATCTGGGATTTTCCAGCCTGTGCCGAATTTCGACCAATCATCTAACGGATGTCCGATAACCGTTCCGGTAATTCCGTCATCTGATGTAGTCCATGTGCAGCCCATAGGGTCGGTAAAAGGGGAGTCTTTGCGGGCGACGGGAGAATATTCCGGCATCCAGTCTGCCGACGGACGTTTGAAATTCGGAAATAAAAAAGGATGGCTTTCCATCATATCCCATAGCGTGTTCTTTGGGTAATGATGCCAGCAAGCGTCATTAATTACAAAATTAACGGGAATATAATCCGGTTTTTCAAAAAAAACGGCTTTTAAATAGTTATCCATAAAAATCTCCAATCTACCACTATATCGTTATATAAACAGGTTATAAAAATCTCCGAAGCGGCTGACGGAGATATATTCAGAGTTTTAGCAATAGACCTGCTTGATGTGTTCATGCTAACATAAAAAAAAGATTCTGTCAATATTTACAGTAAAGATTAAAAAGAATCTTACTTTTTCAGAAAAAATATGGTATAAAAACGAAAGAAAATGATTTGTGTTTTTTTCCTTTAATGATATAATGGGAATATAGAAAGGAGATGCTGGGATGTGAACCGTTTTTTTCAAAGCTTTTTACTTTTGCTTTGTGTTTTTTCTTTAATGATTCCCGCTATTCCGGTAAATGCCGTGCAATCAGGGACAGAATCTGATGCCGGTTCATTAAATGGCACAGTATCTTCCGCCGAATCTCCGGATTACAGTGATTATCTTTTAATGCATCCCGCCGATGAGAGAGGAACCGGAAATTATATTTGCAAAGGTGCGGATTACGCCGCTACATTTCCTGCAACAGCATTTACGTCTATCGGCTCTTACGAGGGTTGTGAATCAGTCCTTTTGTGTGAACCGGGCGCTTCACAAGTGGATTACCGGTTTCAGGTGACTGTCGGCGGATGGTATACAATAAAAATGGGATATTATCCGCTTGATACCAAGCGCTTTAAGGAAGAAATATCTCTTCATATAAATGATACTTTGCCTTTTTCTCAGGCTGCTGCACTTACTTTGGATTATACCTTTGTGCCGGAGTCGGAGCAGATTTATCAGAATGCCTCGGGGGACGAATATGCAAGCAGGCGCATTGTAAACAGCGCATGGACAAAATCAGCCCTTAAAAACCCGGATCATAATTATGACGATGCACTTCAATTTTACTTTACACCGGGTGAAAACATTATTTCAATCTGTTTTTCGGATGACTGTAATTTTGTGCTGAGTGCAGTTGAAATCACTCCGATAGCGGAGCTTCCGTCCTACAAGGATTATTTAAACGGTCAAACGAAGGCTTCCGGCGAGCAGACAATTAAGGTTGAAGCCGAAAGTGTCGTGTTGCAATCCGATTCGGTTGTTATTCCGTCTTGCGAGCAGGGCGATCCGCTTTGTTCACCGAAAAGTGTCAGCAATTTAAAAATAAATGTGATAAATGCTTCATGGCGCTCTCACGGACAGTGGCTTGAGTGGGAGATTCCGGTAAAAAAATCCGGATGGTACCAGCTTTCAATCAGGTATAAGCAGAACGATCTCAAAGGTCTTTCTGTTAAACGCTGTCTTTCAATTGACGGGCAGATTCCGTTTGAAGAGGCTTCAAGATTAGCGTTTCCTTATGCTTCATCATGGAGGCTGAGAACAGTTGCCGATGAAAACGATACTCCGTTTTTGTTTTATTTAGAAAAAGGAACGCACAGACTGCGTCTTGAAAACGTCCTTGGCGAGCTCGCAGAGACAATCCGTGAAATAGACAGCATAGTATATGATATGAATTCGTTATACCGTTCTGTTGTTATGACGGTATCAACTACAACGGATAAATACCGTGATTATCAGATAATGGAGGATATTCCGGAGGTTATTCCCCAGCTTAATCAGTGTGCTGAACGGTTGGAGGAATGTGTTAAACAGGTGAATTTGCTTTCGGGAGGGTCTTCGGCGGATAGTGCGATTCTGGTTACTACCGCATCACAGCTTCGCAGTATGGCGGAGGATCCCAATACTATTCCGGAAAGACTTACTTCATGGGAAAGCAATATTGGAAGCGTTTCATCATGGGGACTTACAATCCGTGAACAGCCTTTGCAGATGGATTATATGGTTTTTTCTCAGGATGATTCGGTGTTACCGAGCTCAAAGGCTAACTTTTTTCAGAAGGCGGTTCATTCCGCAAAACGGTTTTTCTTCTCATTTATAAAGGACTATAATTCTTTGGATGCAGACTCGGGTGACAAGGTCAAT
>JBJEOD010000405.1:0-5073 GCA_051880535.1 Acutalibacteraceae bacterium
AATAAAATACCAATGATTACTGCAATCAAAGCTATTATCATAGTATTTTTAAGACCATCGATCAAAAGGGTATAAGCTGAATTTTCTATGTATATCGTATATAGCTTTTCAAAAAAACCGTCAAACAATTAATCACATCCCTCTGCTCTATAAACATAACAAATTGCACCGCCCGATTTAAGACGGTGCAATTATATGTTTTAATTACTTAAGCTCGTATTGTTCAAGTAGCTTATCAATGGTTCCGTTCTCTTCAAGCTCTTTTAATGCATCGTTAACTTTTTTGAGCATTTCCTCGTCGCCCTTTTTAACCGCAATTCCGTACTGCTCAACGGTGAGAGCAACATCAATGGTTTTAATAGCGTCGGAATTTTGCACAGCGGCTTCTTCGGCGGCTTTATTGTCCATTATAATGGAGTTGATGGTGCCGTTTTTAAGATCATCGATAGCATTGCTTAAATTATCGTATATTTTAACATTTGCACCTTCGATAGCCTTAAAGCCCCATTCCTCATCGCCCTGAGCATAGGACTGACCCGTAAAGCCCGAGCAAACGCCGATAGTCTGGTTCTTAAGTTGCTCGTCAAGCTCTTCTTTGGTGGTTCCTGTGTAGTGAGTATCATTTTTGGCTACGATAAGTATTTGTGCTGCACCAGAATAATAAGGATCGGAGAAATCAACCGACTTTTTACGCTTTTCGTTGATAGTAAGACCTGACGCCGCAACATCACAGGAACCCTGTTCTACAGCGGCAACAACGCCGTCAAATTCCATATTGTCAATCTTAACGTCATCATAACCCATCTTTTCAGCCACAGCCTTGATAAGGTCAATATCAAAGCCTGTTGCGTTACCTGACTTATCTAAGTACTCGAAAGGTTCAAATTCTGCGTTGGTAGCAACGATAAGTGTGTTATTTTTTTCGCCGCAGCCGCAGCAGAGAACGGCGATAGCCAAAGCGGCTAAAATGCTGACGATTTTTGAAATTTTTTTCATTTAAAAAATCCCCTTTGATAGTTTAATTTTAAAATCTATTTAGGATTATATCACCGCAGCCTTGCCTTGTCAATATATTTTTGCATATTTATGATTATTTTTTGAATATTTTTCGATTTTGTGCATATCAAGTCTGTTAATTAGCGGTTTATTTATACGAAATGAATAATTATGCATATACTCATTTAAAATGAATATTTATTCATCAAAAAACGCTGTGGGCGCTGAGCTTCGTATCCTCCTTCACCTGATGCAGCAGCATTTTAAGGGTCTCGATATGCTCGTAAAAGCGGTTTTTGTCTTCGGTTTTACTGTAAAGTAAAAGGGAGGAGATTTCAAGCTCAATATCGTCTATACGGTCGTGGTTTACAAAAAAGGAAAGCGTTTTTTCCTTTTCGTCCCATAGCTCGTTTAATTCCTCGGCGGTTTCGTGTGCGTTTCCGTCCTGATAGGCTTCTTCACAGCGGATAATTATTTCCTTTGCCTCGTCGCAGACCTTTGTGATATACATCAGGCTCGAGATATAAGCTGCTGCAACCGCCGCTAAAAGTATTCCCGCCGCTATCAGTCTTTTCATTGCTTATCCCTCATTTTTATAAGGCTGAAATTTCCGTACCTGTCCATAGTCATTAAAAATACCTGCTTTATGTCGATTTTGTTTGCGGCGACCTTTTTAATAATCTGCTCCTCGTTTGTTTCGAGCGCGTCAAGAGATTCCCTGATTATTTTGCCGTCGCTTATAACGGGCAGGGGGAGGGCGGCGTTTTCGTTCTTAATATTAAGGTCTCCTGCCGTGACTGTCTGCTCTGAGGATTTTAAAAGCACGCTTAAATTGCCGTTTACCTCAAGCACGGCAAAGGCTACGGTGGAAATGTCAAAAACGTTCTGCCCGCGTAAAAGCTCCACTAAGTCGAGCACCGTCATACGCACCTGCCGCATAGCGTTCTGGTCGATAACGCCGTTTTTGATTATCACCGCCGATTTGCCGTTCATCAGCTTTCGTACCGTCATACTTTTCATTGCAAGCACCGAGACGATTATCTCCAAAATCACCAGCATAAAAATTGCAACCACGCCGTCTAAAATGGGCTGTGAGGTGTCCTGAAGCGGAATGGCGGCGATTTCGGAAATCAGCAGGGTGACCACAAGCTCGTTAGGCTGCATTTCGCCCACCTGACGTTTTCCCATAAGCCTTATTCCCAAGGTCACGAAAATATACAGAATAACCGTGCGAGATATTGTAATAATCATGCTATCACCGCTGTTATTATTTGCCCTTTAAGTAAATTTATTTAAGGAAAATGTGCGTATTTTTATCCAATTAATGTGTTTTTGTTGACAAACAGTTTCTAAAATTATACAATTACTGTGTAGGAAAATAATGGGGTGATACAGTGAATATACTGCATTTGAAATATGCCGTGGAAATAGCTAATACCAAGTCCATAAGCCGCGCGGCGGAAAATTTGTATATGGGACAGCCTAATTTATCGCGTGCAATAAAGGAATTAGAGGAAAGCCTTAATATAACAATTTTTAACCGCACGCCCAAGGGAATTACCATAACTCCCGAGGGCGAGGAGTTTTTGCAGTATGCAAAGCGTATCGTTAATCAGGTTGAAGAGGTTGAAGAAATGTATAAAAACGGGCGCAAGCCTAAGCAGTCCTTTTCGGTCAGTGTGCCGAGGGCAAGCTATATTTCCTACGCCTTCGCCGAGTTTGCAAAGAGCATTAAAACCGATACTCCCGCCGATATTTTTTATAAGGAAACCAATTCCTCCCGTACAATCGGCAATGTTGTAAAAGGGGAGTATAATTTAGGAATAGTCAGGTTCCAGACGGCATTTGAGCGTTATTTCAAGTCAATGTTTGAGGAAAAGCATTTAAACGCCGAGATTATTACCGATTTTAAATATGTGCTTTTAATGTCAAAAAAACACCCGCTTGCCGAAAAAAAGGAAATCTACTGCAAGGACTTAGCGCCCTATATCGAGATTACCCACGCCGACCCGTACGTGCCGTCCCTCCCGCTTATCGATGTCAAGAAGGAGGAGCTTTCAAAATATGTGGACAAGCATATTTATGTTTTTGAGCGCGGAAGTCAGTTCCGAATTTTAGAAGAGGTAGACTCCGCATTTATGTGGGTTTCGCCGATACCTGAGGATTTGTACTCAAAATACGGCCTGGTTGAAAGGGAATGCGTCGATAACGAAAAGGTATATATGGACGTGCTTATTTATAGAAACGGCTACAAGCTTACAGAGCTTGACAACGCCTTTATAACCGCCGTTTGCGACGCGAAAAGGAAATATATTTAAAAGCTTAGAGACTGCTGCTTAACTCCTGGATTAATGCCCGCAGCTCCATACGGGCTTTTTCACGGTAAATACCGTCGCAGCCGACGGCATCTGCTTTACGAAGCAGATGCTCTCTGAAGGCGGTTGCCATAGCGGGACGGCTGATTTCAAGCACCTTAATGGGCGGTTCTGTTGGAACGAGCAGGGCTGTGCCGCTTTCGTTTGCAAAAAGGTTGTAATCTGCAGTGTCTTTTTTTCCAAGCGGCAAAAAGTAATAATTTTCATATTGCTCCATTAACCGCAGAATATTTTTTAAATGAATACAGTAGGTTTCGCAGGTATAGTACAGCCTGCCTGCTTGAGCGCTGACGGGTGCGGAAACAGGAACAAGCCCCGAGCGCACCTCCTGTGCTGTTGCCAATCCGCACATATCAATGTATAGCGAGTCCTTAAAATGCTCTTCAAAGCTCGGCTGCTTGTCAAGAATCGTCTTAAAGGCGTGCGCCCATTGTAAATCGTCGGTATTATCCATACACCACCGAATAACCTCAGGGGGCATACTGTTGATTGAAAGAGAGTTTATAGCCTGAACGGTCTCGCCGCGGCTTGAAAAGAATTTAGGAAAACAGGCTGAGGCCTCGGTGACACTGCGGTAGACATTCAAAGCAGGGCGGCATAGCGACACAAGCTCTTCAAACTGATTTTCAAAGGCTTTGACCAAGCGGGGATCGGTAGAAAACATTGTGATGTCACTGGTGCTTGTGAGACCTACGCTGGCAGAGTACTGCACGCATCTGTCCGGTATTACAATTATAGAGTGGCGGTAAAGGTTGCCTCTAAGCCTCGGGTAGTAATATACATTGGTCTGACCTGCAGCATATATGGGCAGCCAAAACTGCAAAGACTCTGTATAGCGGTTTATATAGTTTAAAGGGGGCATAATCTGAAAGAATGTAAATCCCTTCGCCATAGTTTCCATAAGAGCGGCTTGAACCTTTTGGGTCAGCAGGTAATCTGATAGCAACCACTCTAAATTGTCGTCTATTACAGTAAGTATAGAGCTCGGAGCCTCCATTCCCCGTATCTCCTGCATTACGCGGCTCATAACCTCCCTGCGCCCTTCCGAACCGTAAAAAAACATCGTTTGCTTTTCTGCGTCGGAAAGCGGAGCAGGGGAGCTGTCAATGGTCTTAAGGTCATAGCCTTGCGAAGCGAATGCTTGAATCCCGGACAGAACGGTGCCTGCCAAATCCTTTTCGCCGCGAAGCCACTCCTCAAGATGAACAGCCAGCACCTCTGTGGGCATACTCGGGCTTATGGATACTTTATTGAGCATATCTGATAACGCCTGCCTTTGAAAGGGGGCGGAACAGCGTCCTGCAAAAAAGGACGCCATTTTTTTGGCCTGCGACGGGTCTTTGGAAAGCTTCCTTTTACCTGTGCGCATAAGGCTTATCATAGAGGGATCGACCGACAGTACAGCGGCAAGCTCCTTATTTTCGGTTTCGGTAATATGCATTAAAAATGTTAGCTTTTCAGAAAAGGGCATCATGGCTATCAACTCCTGCTTTGATTATACATTCGGTTTTTAAACATTGCAAGAAATAAAAATGAAATTTAAAGTAAATTTTAATGACAGATTTTTAACTGAGGTATTGATTTATGCGGCTTAATATGATATAATACGCAAAAAGATGACAAAATTCCGCTAAAATCAAGTCATTTCAAATTACAAAATGTAATTTGAAATGACTAAGTGCGCATATTTTTGTTTTTTGTT
>JBJEOD010000406.1:0-4994 GCA_051880535.1 Acutalibacteraceae bacterium
CTTCATTATTTTTTCTCGAAGCCATCATTTCGGGCAATTGAGCCGCTATTATCGCGGCGAAGACCAGCGCACAGCCGCATAATTCCTTTACAGACAGCGTATTACCCGCGATAAGCCAGCCGCCCAGCGCTGCGAAAACGCTTTCAAGGCTCATTGAAAGCGAGGCGACCGACGGCTCGGCGTATTTCTGCCCGACGATTTGCAGGGTATACGCAACACCGCTTGACATTATGCCGAGGTAAAGTATCTGCGGTGCGGCGGCGAGTATGTTTGAAAGCTCGGGGCGCTCAAAAATAAGCGCCAGCACCGACGACAAAACACCCACAACCGTAAACTGCATTACCGAAAGTTTTACCCCGCCTGTAACGCCGACAAATTTATCGATTGAAAGAATATGCAGGCTAAAGGACACCGCGCAGATAAATATAAGCAGGTCGCCTATATAAATCCCCCCTGCTCCGCCCGAAAGGCATAGCAGATAGAAGCCGCCAAGCGCCACAAGCACGCTTATCCAGATTACGGGGCTTGTTTTTTTGCCCATAAAAAAGGATATTACAGGCACCAACACCACATAAAGCGCGGTGATAAAGCCGCCGCGCGCCTCCGCCGCCGCGCCGTTCGGATATGCCGCAAGCCCGAACTGCTGGAGATTAACCGAAATCGTAAGCATAAGCCCGCAGACCGCCGCCGCAATATAATACTGCTTTCTCTCCCCTTTTTCTTTTGGAAAAAAGGGAGTTTTTTCGCGGTTTGTCACCTTGTAAAAGAGATAGAGTGCCGCCGCCCCGATAAAGGAGCGAAGTGCGTTAAAGGTAAAGGACGGCACCAAATCCGCCGCGTCGCTCTGCGCCACGAAGGCAAGCCCCCAGATAAGCGAGGCGGTGCAGAGAATAAGACTGCCCTTTAAATTATTGTGCTTCATTTACTTTATCTTTCCTCATTGTAAGCGAAATTCTTTTCTTTTGTATGTCCACGCCAAGCACCCAAACCTTTACAATATCCCCGACCTTTAAAACCTCGGAGGGGTGCTTGATATAACGGTTGGTAATCTGCGAGATATGCACAAGCCCGTCCTGATGAACCCCTATATCAACAAACGCGCCGAAATCTATAACGTTTCTGACCGTGCCCGTAAGCTCCATACCCGCCTTCAGATCCTCCATAGACATTATATCACTTCGTAAAAGCGGAGCGGGAAGCTCGTCGCGCGGGTCTCTGCCGGGGCGTTCAAGCTCCTTAATTATGTCCTTTAAGGTAGGAACGCCGATTTCAAGCTCGCTTGCAAGGGTCTCTAAACCTCTTGCCTCGGCGTTTTCGGAAATTCCCGACGCCTTGCCGTTCTTAACATCGGAATCGGTATATCCGCAAAGCTTTAAAAGGCTCTCCGCCGCCTTGTAGCTCTCGGGGTGGACCGAGGTGTTGTCAAGCGGCTGCTTGCCGTCGGCAATCCGCAAAAAGCCCGCGCATTGCTCAAATGCCTTAGGTCCTAATTTAGAGACCTTTTTAAGCTGTGAGCGACAGGTGAATTTTCCGTTTTCCTCGCGGTAGGCGACGATATTTTTTGCCACAGCGGAAGTCAGCCCCGACACGCGTGTTAACAGCTGAACCGAAGCGGTGTTTAGGTCAACGCCCACGGTGTTAACGCAGTCCTCCACCACGCCGTCAAGGGCGGTGTTAAGCTTTGCAGGCGGCATATCGTGCTGATACTGACCTACTCCTATCGCCTTCGGGTCGATTTTAACAAGCTCGGCAAGCGGGTCTTGAAGTCTTCTTGCAATCGATACCGCACTCCTTAAAGAGACATCATAATCGGGAAACTCCTCCGCCGCAAGCTTGGATGCGGAATAAACGCTCGCCCCCGCCTCGGATACCACCATATAGGAGATGCCGTCGTTAAGCTCCTTTATAACCTCGGCGGCAAAAACCTCTGTTTCGTGGCTCGCCGTGCCGTTGCCGATTGCGAAAACCCGCACCGAATACTTTTTAACAAGGTCTTTTATAATTTTTTTTGCTTCTTCAACCTTGTTTTTAGGCGGGACGGGGTAAATTACGCCTGTATCGAGCACCTTGCCCGTTCCGTCCACCACAGCGACCTTACAGCCCGTTCTGTACCCGGGGTCAAGTCCTAATGTCACCTTATCCTTAACCGGCGGCTGCATTAAAAGCTGGCGCAGATTGGTGGAAAAGACCTTAATCGCCGAAACGCTTGCCCGCTCTGTAAGCTCGGAGCGAATTTCCCGCTCGACAGAGGGGAATATAAGCCGCGTATATGCATCCTCCGCCGCCGCTTTTACGGTATCGGTAGCGGGCGAGCCCTCTTTAATATGATTCTTTGCGATTATAAACATCGCTTTATCGCGGTCAAAATCGATAGAAACCTTTAAAAAGTCCTCCTTTTCGCCGCGGTTGATTGCAAGTATGCGGTGATCGGGGATTTTCGCAATCGGCTCGGAATAGTCCTTATACATCTCGTAAACCCCTAAGTCCTCCCCCGCCGCCTTGACGGTAAGAACGCCGTGGGCGGAGCAGACAAAGCGCATACGCTTTCTTACGTCCGCGTCGTCAGAAATCTTTTCGGCTATAATATCCATAGCGCCCTGCAAAGCGTCTTCGGCAGTTTCCACGCCCTTTTCGGGGTCTATGTAATTTTCGGCAAGCTTTATCGGTTCTCCGCAATCGGGCGACTGCTCATAAATAAGCTCCGCTAAAGGTTCTAAGCCCTTTTCCTTTGCAACAGATGCCCTTGTTTTGCGCTTTTTCTTATATGGTCTGTAAATATCGTCAAGCTCGGTTAAGGTTTTAGCCGCCTCCAGCGCGGAAACAATTTCCTCTGTAAGCGCGCCCTGCTCCTCAATCGCCGCCTTAATCTTTTCGCGGGTCTCGTCCATATTGCGTAAATAAGCAAGCCTTTCGGACAGCTCACGAAGTATCTGGTCGTCAAGCGAGCCTGTCGCCTCCTTGCGGTAACGCGCGATAAAGGGTATGGTATTGCCCTCATCAATCAATTTCACGGTGTTTTCCACCTGAAAGGGTTTTAGGGAAAACTCCTCAGTCAGTATTTTAATTATTTCCATTTATTTCACCCGTTTAAAGCTTAAGCTCAAGGCTTTTACCTGAATTTTTGTACTCTCTGAATTTTACCCCCGCGGTAGTGAACATACGCTTTGAGGCTAAAACCGAATCGGAGTCGGAGTACTTGTCCGACATATAAACAACCTCCGCAATTCCCGACTGAATAATTGCCTTAGCGCACTCATTGCAGGGAAAGAGCGTAGTGTAAACCGTGCAGCCACGGACATTTCCACTCGCGCAGTTGAGTATGGCGTTAAGCTCGGCGTGGCAGACATAAAGATATTTTGAATCAAGCGGGTTTTCGTTTTTATCCCACGGGAACTCGTCGTCGCTGCAGCACCGCGGCATACCGTTATAGCCCATAGACAAAATCCGATTTTCGGAATTTACTATACAGGCTCCGACCTGGGTTGACGGGTCCTTGCTTCGCATTGAGGACAAGAGGGCTATGCCCATAAAGTATTCGTCCCAGCTTAAATAATCTTCTCTTTTCAAGTAAAACGCCTCCTGTTTATTCATTTATAGTATCTTCCCTAAAGAAGAAAATCGCGGTAATAAGCATTATTACAGGGAAAACGGCGGTCACGGCAAAGCCCGTTTGCAGGCTTGATACGTCGGCGATAATACCCAATATCCAGGGTCCTAAGCAGCAGCCGAGGTCGCCGCACATAGCGAAAACGCTGAACATCACCGCGTCCCCCCGCGGAAAGGCTTTTGCCCCCGCAGAATAGGTGCCGGGCCACATAACACTTACAGTAAAACCGCAGACCGCGCAGGATATAAGGGCTAAAAGCGGAAGTCTGCTTAACGCCGTCGTTAAATAGCAGGCGGCACAAAGCGCGCTTAAAACAATAAGCGTTTTGCGGAAGGACACCCTTTCGGAAAATCTTGCGTAAAGCAGGCGCCCTGTTCCCATAAATATTGCAAAGGCGCAGGGACCCGCTAAGTCGCCGACCACCTTTGAAACGCCCAGAGCCTGCTGAGCAAACATTGACGCCCACTCCGCCATTGCAATTTCGCTTGCGCCCGCGCAGATCATCATAACCATAAAGCACCGAAAAAGCGGCGAGCTTAAAAGCTTTTTAAGGCTGTCGCTCTTTCTTTCGGGCTCGGGCTCGATTATAGGCACCTTTAAAAAGCTGAACATATTAATAAACGGTACAACAGCCCAGATAATAGGTATATACATCCAGTTAGCATACCCGAAAAGGCTTACTAAAAATGTGGTAACAATCGCTGTTACCGCCTGTCCCCAGCAGTAAAAGGAATGGAGTACAGACATATTGCCGCTCTTGTTTTTTGTGGGGAGCAGCTCGACCATCGGGCTTAAAATAACCTCCATAAGCCCGCTTGCAAAGGCGTAAACCATTACCGAAATTACAATTCCCACATACGGGTCTGGCATAATGCGCGGCAAAAAGGCAAGCAAAGAGAGCCCCAGCGCCGCAAAGCCCTGACACATAAACGCCGTTTTTCTGTAACCGAAAAGCCCCACGATTTTAGGGGTAAGCATATCGGTCACAAGCTGGGTTATAAAGTTGAACATTATAAGTCTGCCTAATTTTTCATAGCCTATGTTATATACGTCCTGAAGCGCAATAAATAGGATCGGCAGAAAGTTATTGACTATCGCCTGAACAAAAAGACCCGCGTAGGAGGCGATTTTCGTAGAGGTGTAGCTTAATTGTTTTGTCATTTTATAATTCCTTGATTATTTCTAAAATTTGCGCGGGGGTATCGGCAATATAATCCGCGCCGTTTTGTCTTAATTCCGTTTCGGTTCTAAAGCCCCAAGTGACGCCGATTCCCACCGTTTTCGCGTTAACAGCCGCAGCCATATCCATACCCGAATCGCCTACAAGCACAGAAGCTTCCGGCGTTACGCCGAGCTCTTTTATTACTTCGAGCGTTAAAGCGGGGTC
>JBJEOD010000407.1:0-4993 GCA_051880535.1 Acutalibacteraceae bacterium
TTAAAGAACATTTTCGCCGTAAACGATTTTTCCGTAGCCCTCAAAGGGATAATCAATCGTAATTCTGCCCTCAAGCGCGTCCGAAAGTCCCGAATAAAGGTCAACCTTCCCGTCGCCGCGCATTACAATTCCCGAGGTGAACGCGGTATCGTCAAGCGGAACACCCGTATTTCCTATACGAATCCTATCCGACGCGGGATAACAGCGGCGGGTTCCTATAATCTTATTCATAACCGTCTTTTTGGCAGCAGGGTCAAAAACCGCCGCGATATTAACATAAACCCTTTCGGTCTGACCGGCTTTATTCAGCTTCGGATAAACCATATGACCTATAAGCCCTATCATTCCGCTTTCAAGATAATAGCACTGATTAACTCCGCCGTAGCCGCCGTCCGATATAAAATCAACAATAGGAGCCTCGGAGATAACCTTGTCGTCAAGCTCGGAAATATCCTTTATCACCTGAAAACCGACATAACCGTCGGGACGTGAAAATACGCCTATACCGTCGGGCAGCTTTACAAGACGAATATCCTTCATATAGTCGGGTCCTGTTGTAAAGTAGGTCAGATCGTCAGGGTCAGTGCCTCTGAAAAATGCGGTATGGTAGGTCACGGGGTTACCCTTTGATTTTATAACATATACTCCCCCGAAAATCATCTCACCGTCAATAATCGCTATAAACGGGTCTTCAAGACGGTGGGAAATAGCTCCCTTAACAACCTCGTAGGTATCGGGTGCGGTTTCCTCAAAAAGATAAATGCGGGAGGTCGCCCATTTATCGTGGGGTTCAACCCTGCCGAAGATATATTGCTTGCCCTTGTACTTAAAAGGAATCGAGCAATTATATACGTCATCATTTTCCTTTATTCCCTTAAAGGTAAGCAACGCGCTGTCATAAATCTTCTTTTCTTCTTCAAATTTATCGCGTTCCCTGCTCCAGATTTCATCGCCGTTTCTGTCTAATTTCATTATCATAATTCCTTTCAAAGCTTTGATATAATTATATTTTTAATATCCTCTAATGTATTTGCGTAATCACCGCAAAGCGATTTTGTTCCGCTGCCTATGAGATTTCCTCCCGCAAGCCCTACCGTGTAATAGCCTGCGAGCCTTGCGGCGCAAACTCCCGCTCCGCTGTCCTCTATAGCTAAAACGTGAGACCTTTCCTCAAACGGAATACCAAGTCCGTATCTTCCCGTTTCGGAATAAACCCACGGATGCGGCTTAATAGGCAGCTCGCTCATATTGCCGGTTTGCTTTTTGTTAAAGGCGTTTCCCGCAGTAATAATAGCATCGTAAAAATCAAGCGGGTCGCCCATTTTAAGTGTGTCAAACGCGGAAATAATTTCGGGCATGGCTTTTTCATAAAGCCCCGACGTAACAAGGCCTATTTTAATATTTTTCTCCTTTAAGAAGTAAAGGAAGTCCTTTAATCCCTCTGTAGGTGTAAAGGCATTTTTTCTTCCCCTGCCTGCCATAATTTCCTTTAGCTCATAATCGGTTTTTTGATAGTAAACCGCTCTTGCTTCATCAAGCGTGACGTTAGGGCAGTACTTTTCTATACAGTAGCTCAAATGCTCTGAAACGCCGTGTCCCGCAACAAAGGGCGCGTCAGCCTCCTCTAAGGTGAATTTTGGATTTTTAATAAGCTCCGCCACAGTCGCCCCGATTATCGACATCCAGAACTCCTCGCTCTTTACGCTTGTTCCGTCAAGGTCCATAAGCACCGCCTTTACGGGCGGATTAAGCTCTGCGCTGAAAACGGGATAGTAAGCGGAATAGCCTACCGCCGACGGTACAAAAGCCAATGTTTTATCGTCAAACGAAACAAATTCAACCTTTTTATCCCCTGTCGCGAAAATCTTTTTAACTCCGTCCTTACCCTCGGTATAAAAACCGTCGGAGGTTTTGCCAAGCTCGACAAAATCGCTGTCTTTACCGACAAGGCCTATATTTTTAACCTCTATTTCGGCGTTTAACATATATATCACTCCTAATCAACTTTTATAATCAGCCCACCGTCATTCAAGTGAAACGGCTATATCTTTGACATTCTTTCCCGAAAAAAGAGGATATGTCCTGCCGCCGTATTCAAATACTGCGCTTGAGCCGTAAGGAATTATGATTTCAAAATGTATTCTATCGAACTCTCTTCGCCAGGAAACGGCTATTTCACCCTTTACCGTTAAAATACTGCCGGAAGCATAGGAAAGCCTTTCGGGAATTTTAGGTGTAATGCGTATTTGTTCATATCCGCAGGATTCCTCTGTCTGACGGATACCCAGTACGGATGTAACCAACTGCCTTGAGCAGGCACCGAACATCGGATGATCATGAGACAATTCGCCTCCCCATGTTTCCCAAAGCGTTGTGGCGCCCCTGTTTTTCATATAAAGGAATGAGCCTTTATCTTCGCCCTCCAGCAGCTTGAGCGCAACATCGGAAAAGCCGTAATCAAACAAGACCTCAAGCAAAATATCCGTCCCTAAAAAGCCGGTATCCATATGCCCTAAAGCATTGTACTTTTCCGCCGCTTTTCGGGCTGTCGCAGCGTCTGCAAATCCCGCCCAAGCAGCGTAAGCGTCCGCTCCCTGAATTCCTTCGCAATAAGTACCTGTCTCTTTATCTAAAAATTTTTCTCTGATTGCGGTAATGCTTTTATTCTTAAGTTTTATAAAACAAGGAATATCATCATTTCGGTTCAAAGTCTTCGCAGCATAATGCATTATATCGAGAAACTTTATAAAAAAGCAGGTGTTAACATATTCCTCAGGTATCTCAACCGGGTCAAGAGTACACCAATCTCCCAAGCACCATCCGCCATCCTCTTCTTTGACAACAAGTCCGTCTTCACTGCGTAAAACCAAATATCCGATATACCGTTTCATAGCGTCATAGCAATGCTCTAAAACCGAAGCATCACCGTACATACGGTAATACTCGTACGGCACGGTTATTACAGCACCGCCCCAACCGCAAGGTCCGCCGCCTCCGCCCATATAAGGCGCGGTATGCTGAACATGACCGGTAATTATATCCTGAGAATCTAAAATATCAGTTATCCACTTTTTGTAAAATTCGCGGCTGTCCAAAAAGAGCATTGAAGACGGCGCACAAACCTGACCGTCGCCTGTATAGCCCAATCTTTCGCGGTGCGGGCAGTCGGACGGAACGCTTGAATGCATATTGTTAAGCTGTGTTCTGACAAAGGAATCAAATAAAAAATTCAATCCCTCCGAGCTGCTTTCAAATTTAGCTGTGACCTTAACATCGCTGTGTATTACAAGCACTTCAAGCTTTTCAAAATCTCCCTCAATTTCAAAATACCTGAAAGCGTGCCATACAAAAGTAGGCTCATAGCTCCGTTTTGTACCGTCGCAAATAAACGTATCCTTCATAATCTGAGGAATACCCGAAGCGCTTTTATAGTCTGCGCCCGTCGAGGAAAAATCAAGCCGCATATCCTCCGTGATATTTTCCGCAAACCTTAAAACGATTTTGCCGTAGGTTCCCTCCGAGGTGTAAACACGCACAACGCCGCTTATATTCTCTCCCGCGTCGAATATTTTTTTGCCGTCCGCTAAGCCAATAAGCTCCGGCTCGATTATTCTGACTACTCTGTCCGTAACGCCCTGTTGCTTGCAAATAAGCGAATCGGGTGCTGCCATAATCTTAACAGGTAGCCTGATTTCTGTTTTGCTAAGCGGATCAACCGTTTCGCCGTAAAAAATGTTGTTATATGTGATTTCACTCGCATACCATTCCTCTGTGCCGTCAGAACATATTGTAGATTTATGCCCGCAACCGTCTTCTATAGCAAGCTGATATATGGTTTTAAGGTCATTGCCGAACGAAACGTCTCCCTCAGCCACCCTCTCTTTTTGGCGGTACCAGCCGTTGCCGAGCTGTATTTCCAATATGTTATCATCGGAAAGTAAAGCTGTAACATCGTATTCGCAGTAATAGATTCTGTGCGTGGTGTTAAAATCGGTTTTATAATTAAATTTATTTGAGTCTCTGCTTTCATAATCCGTAACATTAGGTATGAAGAAATCCTCGCAAACATTTTTACCGTTAATTTTCGCCTTGAAAAAACCCAGACCTGTAATTCTTAATACAGCATTTTTAATCTGCTTCAATTTGAATTCGCGTACTATAACCGGCGAAGAGCAGGATATGTCGGTTCCTATCCAAACACAACCTTTAAAAATATTATTTTTTTGAGTCATAGGTATCCTTTCTTACCTTAACCGTTTTGCTTGCTATTGAAACATCGGCTTATCATAAAACAAAACGGAGTGTCTTAATCTCAAAGGGCTTTAAACGAAGCGTAACCGTTTTCTCTTCGGCTTTAAGCTCCCGGAGAGGTTCTTCAAGCATATTCGTTTCCGTAACCTTTTTAAAATCAAATCCGGCTTTGATTTTAACAGCGGTTTCACTGCACTCGGTTTCATAAAGCCTGATAATATAGCCGTTGCCGTCCTCAGCCGCCTTAACGGTTTCAATAATTACATTTGCAGCGTCGGTGGTAAACAAAGGTTTAGTAAGGCGCGAGCCGCCGACAGATATAATAGGAGCATAATTAAGCTTGTAGCCCTCCCTTACGGTATCCGAGCCGAAGGAGCCTATATGCGGAAGCAAAGAATATGTAAAGCTGTGTACTCCGAAGTCTCCGCGCTCATCGGGACTGCACCCGCCCCTATGAAGAGAAAGCCCTAAGGTATTACCGTGTACGGAAATACCGTACTTACAGTCATTGAGCAGGGATACTCCGTACCTGTTTTCCGAAAGATCGGTCCATTTATGGTTGCAAACCTCAAACTTTGCCTTTTCATACAGAGTGTTTTCATTATTTGCACGCTCTGTATAGCCAAACTGGGTCTCAAACCTTGCAAAATGTGTATGAATATTAAGCGGGAACATTGCTTTAAGCAGGGTGTGCTTTTCCTGCCAATCAACCCTTGTTTCAAAATCAATGCGGGGGGAATCA
>JBJEOD010000408.1:0-4991 GCA_051880535.1 Acutalibacteraceae bacterium
CGAGCTTTCAAAGCGGGGCACGGGCAAGACGATATATATTTTGGACGAGCCTACAACGGGTCTTCACACCGCCGACGTTCACAAGCTTATCGAGGTTTTACAGCGGTTTGTGGACGCGGGCAACACCGTGCTTGTAATAGAGCATAACCTTGACGTGATAAAAACCGCTGACCACATTATCGATTTAGGACCCGAGGGCGGCGATAAGGGCGGCACGGTGGTCTGCACGGGAACTCCCGAAAAAATAGCCGCCTGCGAAGGCTCCTACACAGGCAAGTTTTTAAAGAAAATGCTTTAAATTTACACATTATTCACCAATAGGGCGAATATTGCTATTAAAATGTAGAGGGGTGAGCGAAAGGTGTTCGGATATATCAGGATTGCAAAGCCCGAGCTTAAAATCAAGGAGTACGAGACCTATAAGGCGGTTTACTGCACCCTATGCCGTACCCTCGGTAAGGATTACGGAATTTGGACCCGCTTTACCTTAAGCTATGATTTTACCTTTTTGGCTCTCCTTAATATGTCGCTGTCCGACGGCTGCGACGAGGTGGAGCGCAAGCACTGCGTTTGTAACCCGCTTAAAAAATGCAATTACTGCAAGAGCGACGAAAAAATAAAAATGCCCGCCGCGGCGGCTATGATAATGGTTTATTATAAGCTGCTTGATAATATTAAGGACGAAAAGGGCATTAAAAAAGTAGGCTTTATCGCCTTAAAACCGCTTTTCTCCCACGCGCATAAAAAGGCGGCGCGGCTTTACCCCAAGGTTGAGGAAATTATAAGCGAATATATTTCGGCACAGTCGGCGCTTGAAAACGATAACTGCACCGAGCTTGACCGAGCCGCCGACCCGACGGCAAAAGCCCTTTCCTCGCTTTTACAGCTTTGCAGTGAGGACTTAGTGCAAAAACGCGTGCTTGACCGTTTGGGCTATTGCCTCGGGCGGTATATCTACATTCTGGACGCGGCGTGCGACCTTCCCGACGATATAAAAAGCGGCTCTTATAACTGCTTAAAGGCTTCCGTTAAGGACGACACGCAAAAATACGCAAGGGACAGAGCCGAGCCTCAGCTTTATTTCTGCGTTAACGAGGCGGGCAGGGCGTTTGAACTGCTGGATATAAAAAAATACAGGACAATTCTCGGCAACATTATCTATTTGGGACTTGAGGATACATTTAAAAAGGAGCTAAAGGTATGAAAGATCCGTACGCGGTATTGGGCGTTTCAAGGAACGCGAGCGACGAAGAAATCAAAAACGCTTACAGGGAGCTTGCGCGCAAGTATCACCCCGATAATTACACCGATAACCCGCTTTCCGACCTTGCTGGCGAAAAGATGAAGGAGATTAACGAGGCGTATGACCAGATTATGAACTCCCGCCGTTCCGGAAGACATAATAACAGCAGCGCGGGCGGCTTTGACGCAAACGCGTCCTCCTCCTTTCCCGAGGTCAGAAGTCTTATAAATCAGGGCAGACTTGAACAGGCGCAGGAGATACTGGACGGCGTTCCGCCCCAGTCCCGCAATGCCGAGTGGTACTTCCTTAACGGTACGGTGCTTTACCGCCGCGGCTGGTTTGATCAGGCCTTTACAAGCTTTGCAACCGCTTCAAGAATGGACCCGTCAAATATGGAATACCGCAACGCGGTGAACAACGCACAGCGCCAGCAGGGAAGACAGCACAACCTCTACCGTACCTACGGCGGAGGCACAGGCGGCTGTGACGGCTGTGATTTATGCTTGAATCTTTGGTGCGCGGATACCTGCTGTGAATGTATGGGCGGTGACCTTATACCCTGCTGTTAGGCTGACGAGTTCGGATTTTTAAGGGAAGCGATAACTTGAAACAAAACGTTAAAATTACATCGTGCGGAATAACCGTCGCGCTGTCGGTGGTTTTTATGCTGCTGTCATATTTTCCTTATTTCACCTATGCCGTTCCCGCTATAACGGGGCTACTTACAATGATGCTGGTTATCGAGATAAACGTTAAATGGGCGTTTGCGGCGTATATAGCCGCCTCGGTGCTTATATTTATTTTTGCCGAGCCCGAAAGCAAGCTTATGTATATATGCCTTTTCGGGTATTATCCGATAGTTAAGGCGCTTATCGAAAGGATAAACAAGCCTGTAATTGAGTGGGTTTTAAAGCTTGCGGTGTTTAACGCCGCCGCGGTTTTGATTTACGCGCTATTTGCTAAAATGTTCGGGGTCTCGATTGACGATTTTAACACCCTCGGAAAGTACGGCGCGTATATCTTTTTAGGCTTTGGAAACGCGGTTTTTGTGCTTTACGATATTACGGTTTCAAGGCTTGCGGGAACCTATATGTTGCGAATCCACCCCAAAGTTAACCGATTGCTTAAAATTAAATAAATCTGAATATAAAACACCCGACGCAGGAATCAAATCCCACGTCGGGTGTTTTGCTTTACACTAACTGCCCGGGCAATTTAAGCTTGACCTTGGGCGGAAATCCCCTGTCAAATTCCTCGGCGGCTTGGTCGCTTACAAAGTAGCCGTCGGGCGTTTTGTATACGCCGGTAACCCCGTCAAGAAAGCCCTTTTTCAGTTGCTTTAAAAGAAAATAGGGGACAACCTCCTCCCGCGGCTCGGCATAGTAGTGAATACCGCGCTTTGAGGCGACGTCAAAGCCGCACTTTCCGTAAAAGTCGATATTGCCCTCCATACAGACCGCGCCTACCCCCATTTCGGCGGCTTTTTCAAGGGCATAATCAAGCAGAATTTTGCCGTAACCCTTTCGCTGAAAATCGGGCAGAATACTAATAGGCCCGAAGGTCATTATCGGTAATACCTTTCCGTCGTCCGCCTTTATCTCGGCGTGCACAAACATAATATGCCCTATGATTTGTCCTCCGACCTCTAAGCAAAAGTCAAGCTCGCTTACAAACTCGGGTCTTTCACGGAACTGATGCAGTACATAATGCTCCGTACAGCCCGGGCGGTAGACGTTCCAAAATGCCTCGCGGGTAAGATTCTCTACCTCGCGGTAGTCTGCGGGTGTTTCTCTTCTGATAGTGTATTCTTTTTTCATTTTAATTACCTCTCTTAACCGTTTTTCGATTGCGAAAGGCAAGCCGACAGTATTTGCAAGCCTCTCGCTTAAAATACCGTCTCCGAGGTGTTGTTAATTTTCAAACAGCATTCTCCAAAAAAATTATTAGGATTTTTAATCCGTATTTAAATATAACATATTTCAAAATAAAATACAATACCCAAATCGGCAAAATTGAATAACCCGACCTCATTTTGCAAAGAATAGCAGAAAAGGGAGGAATTTTTTATGCGACCAAGCAATGAAGAATATAGTAAAATGGCGGAGAAGCAGTCGCCGCCGTCACCGAAAATTAAGGATTTTGTATGCGCATATGTTATAGGCGGGCTTATCTGCGTTATAGGTCAGCTTTTTATGGAGTGGTACAACTCATTAGGACTGCCTGAAAAGGTGGTAAAAATGGCGGTGCCCTCAACCCTTGTTTTTATCGCCGCCCTGCTTACGGGACTAAAGCTTTTCGACAAAATTGCAAAGCACGCAGGCGCGGGCACCTTGGTACCGATAACGGGCTTTGCAAACGCGATTGTCTCGCCCGCTATTGAATTTAAGAGCGAGGGTCAGGTTTTAGGCCTCGGCGCTAAAATGTTTACGATAGCGGGGCCTGTGCTTGTATTCGGCGTGACCGCATCGGTTATTTACGGATTGATTCTTTATATAGTAGGTTTGTTTTAGGGGGCGTAAGGATGAAAAGAGTAGGCGAACGGACGATTATTTTTGAAAACAAGCCGACGATATTAAGCTACGGCTCGGTTGTGGGAAAAAAGGAGCATGAGGGGCCCCTTTCAAGCGAATTTGATTCCTATACAATAGACAGCTTTTTCGGCGAAAAGACCTTTGAAAAGGCGGAAAGCAAGCTCCAAAAAACCGCCGTGCAGACCGCGCTGGATAAGGGCGGCTTCAAGGACAGCGACATTGACAATATATTCGCGGGAGACCTTTTAAACCAGTGTATCGGCAGCTCCTTCGGACTGCGGGAGTTCGGGATATCCTTTATAGGGCTTTACGGCGCCTGCTCTACTATGGCGCTCTCAACAGGGCTTGCCTCGATTTTTGTAGACAGCGGCGCGGCGGAAAAGGCGGTCGCTGTGACCTCCTCACATTTCTGCTCGGCGGAGAGGCAGTACCGTTTTCCGCTTAACTACGGCTCTCAGCGCACTCCTTCCGCGCAATGGACTGTGACGGGTTCGGGCGCGCTTGTCTTAGGGCGAGGAAACGGCAAGCCCTATATTAATTCAGTCACCTTCGGCGAAATTGAGGATTACGGAATTAAGGATATAAACAATATGGGCGCGGCAATGGCACCCGCCGCAGCAAGCACCATAAAAAAGTTTTTCAGCGATACGGGGACAAACCCGGAGGATTACGACGTTATTTACACGGGGGATTTAGGCTATGTCGGCACAAACCTGCTCTATGAACTGCTTGAAAGAGAGGGGATAGATATACGCTGTCGCCACAGCGACTGCGGGCTTATAATCTTCGACCGCGAAAAGCAGGACGTACACGCGGGCGGCTCGGGCTGCGGGTGCAGTGCATCGGTGCTTTGCTCCTTTATTATGCACCGTTTCGAGGACGGCGATTTTAAAAATATTCTCTTTATGTCAACGGGTGCGCTTATGTCTCCGACATCGTCCTTTCAGGGGGAAAGCATACCCGGAATTGCGCATCTGCTTAATATTAAGAATTAATACCGTATATGCAGACTTCAAAACGGCGAAATTTAAAGGCCCCCTTGCCTAAAGGGTGACTCCCCACAGTGTGGGGAGATGTCACGAAGTGACAGAGGGGACCGCCGCCGTCAGCGGCTGGCACGGCAAAGCCGTGACTGGGGAATACGGGTTTGCAGAAGCTATACTGTATCCCTCCACCGCCGTTTGGCGGTCCCCCTCCCTTTAGGCAAGGGAGGCTTT
>JBJEOD010000409.1:0-4973 GCA_051880535.1 Acutalibacteraceae bacterium
ATTAAGGAGGCAGTCGCCAAGCGCACGCCATCTAATGTCTAACATCTAACATCTAACATCTAAAAATCAAATCGCCGCGGGTTTCCGCGGCGATTTGATTATGGGGATGAATATGGTGGGTATTTTAAAAACCGTCGGACGGATAATTTCACAGGGGAGGTAAAACTATCCGCCTAACAGATTTTTAACTGTTTACAGCGGTCGGGCTCTGAATTTTTCCTGATCCTGACCTTAAATTCTATATATTTATCGGTTTCGTATTTTCGCGAATGTGCGTCAATACCCGCGTTCTGAAGTGTAGACAACAGCTTTGACAGGCTGTTTGAAAAGAGCCGCACATCGCCTATCGCCGCCTTTCTCACAGGCTCGTCGGGCTTTTTGCTTTCAGGCTCCTTTTCGGGGTTTAAAAGCGAGAAAATATAATCCTCGGTTTGAGCGAGGGTAAGCCCCTCGGCAATAATACGGTCAAGCGCCCCGTCCCGCATTTCCTCGGGCAGTCTTAAAAGGGTGCGGGCGTGCCGCTCGGTAAGCCGTGCCGAGATTATGCGCTCCTTAATGCTGTCGCTTAATTTTAATAATCTGAGCTTGTTTGAAAGGGTGGATTGGGCAATACCCAACCTTGCCGCCGCCTCGGACTGGGACATACCGTATTCCGTAATAAGACGGTTAATACCCTCTGCCTCCTCAAAGACCGTGAGATTGCTCCTTTGCAGATTTTCTATTACCGAGAAAAGGGCGGCGGTCTCGTCGTCGGTTTTGTGAAGAATACAGGGAACCCGCCTTAGCCCCGCCATTACCGCCGCCTTAAGACGGCGCTCGCCCGCGATGAGCTGATAGGAGCCGTCGGGAGCCTTACGAACCGCGAGGGGCTGGATTATGCCGCTCGCCTGTATACTGTCGCTCAGCTGTTTAAGCTCGTATTCGTCAAAGCTTTTTCGCGGCTGGTTGCCCGTAAGCTTTATTTCGGAGGGCTTCAGCATTATAAGCTTTTTGTCGGATAAAGTATACATCGTATTCCTCCCTGTGTTTTCTTTACATCTATTATTTTAAGGTTTTTTTTGGTTTTGTAAAGAAAAACACATCGGGCAAATTCGTCCCATTATTACAAAAACAGCCGCGTTAAAGCGGCTGTTTTGAGATTTCGGCGGGTTTTCGCGGATATTTTGTCGGGGTTTGCGATATTTTTTTTGCTGTTACAAAGGCTCTGTGCTCATTTCCGGTAAGTGTTTCGCATATAATAGTAGGTTTTTCGGCCCCTAAAAGCCTTGCGGCGTTTTGGGCGGAGTCGGTTTCCTCCTTTGCCGAAGCTCCCTTCATAGCGACAAACATACCGCCCTTTTTAACAAGCGGCAGGCAGTATTCCATTAAAACGGGCATTGCGGCGACCGCTCTCGCACAGGCGATACCGTACTTTTCGCGGTGAACAGGGCTTTTGCCCGCGTCCTCAGCACGCATATGAACCGTGCAAACCCCTTGGAGCCCCGTTTTCTCTATCACGTCGTTTAAAAAGACAAGCCGCTTATTAAGACTGTCAAGCAATGTGACCTTAATATCCGGACGCATAATTTTAAGCACCATACCCGGAAAGCCCGCGCCCGTGCCTACGTCGATAAGGCTCTCGCCCATTTCGGGAGTTATATGCTTTAAAAAAAGTATGCAATCGTAAAAATGCTTGTAAAGCACCTCTTCAGGGTCGGTTATGGCGGTGAGGTTCATTTTTTCGTTCCAGCTAAGAAGCAGATTGCCGTAAATTGATAGCCGTTCGGTTTTCTCCCTGTCAAGCTCCGCGCCGAACTCGGCGCAGGATTCGGCTATTTTTTCAAAATGAAAATCAACCATTTTCCCGTCCTCCCGCTATGTAGGCTTCAAGGCGGTAAATAGGCAGTCCGAGAGACGCAAATTTATGCTCGTACTCGGTTTCTATATTTCCCTCAAAGCCGCTTGCGTGCAGGTCAAGGGAGACATTTTTAAGCGCAAAGCCGCCCATTGTAAAGGACTCAATAGAAAACTCAAAAAATCGGGGGTTATCGGTCTTCTGGTGAATTTCCGCTCCCTTTTTCATAAGCTGTTTATAAATTTCAAGAAAGCGCGGGTGGGTAAGCCTGTGGGCGGCGTACTTGTTTTTTGGAAAGGGACAGCTGAAATTAAGGAAAATCCGTTCAATGCTGTTTTCCTTCAAATATTTAGGCAGATACTCCGCACTGCATTTTATAAACCGCAGATTGCTTATCCCCTCCGCCTTTGCCCTTTCGCAGGCGGAAACTATAACATTAGCGTCCTTTTCGACGGCGATAAGGTTAATATCTGGATTGCGGCGGGCATACTCTGCCGCAAAGCCGCCCTTTCCGCACCCGACCTCTAACACATAGGGCGCGGTCCTGCCGAACCAGCCGTCAAAATCAATATATTCCTTTTTCTGCACGGCGGTATTAAAATTACGGTCGTCTATATTGCTTATAAAAAGTATATCCGAAACCGCCTCTAATCGCTCGTCAAGGTATTTCTTTTTTCTCATTCTCATTTACATCACCGTTTTGTGTACCGCTTTCAAGAGAGTTTGAAGCAGAAAAGTGGGAAAAGACGAACGCCGCGGCGAAAATACCGAACATAAGCAGAGAAAAATTCGCCGTGTCAGAGGTGTGCTGATAGCCGTTATTTGTCGCCAGATTTATAATAATATGCGGCACCGCCTGTGTAAAGCAAAGCACCGTCGCCGTAAGCCCCATTGCCATAAGCTTTCTGAACTCGTTTTCAGCGCCTATGCCGCAGTAAAGCTTGCCGAAGCTTAAGAAGAAAAGCAGGAGCAGGCAATAGGCGGCAAGCAGTAAAACATTATCGCTGATAAGCGCAAGCGAGGAAATCGAGGTAAAGGAGCAGATAATCCGCATTACAAGATAAAGCGCGGGAATTACCGAGGCTAAGGCGGGCAGTCTTAAATCAATAAAGCCCGTCAAGCCGTACAAGAAGAAATAGACCGCCGCCGCAAGCCCTGTTACCATAAGCAGGGTCAGCTGCCATTTCATCACCGTGCCCGAAAAGCTTTCGTTATACAGCTCCGCCCCGATGGAAAAGGCAGTCAAAATCGCTGCCGCGGACATAAAGGGATTGGTTTTAGGCGGGTGCTCGGGATTCCTGTGTCCCGTAAAGCAGATAATCGCAAGGCTCGCCGCAATCGCAATTATAAGTATAAGCAGATAAACGCCTATGCTTTTAAACTCATTTTTGAAAAATCCCGTTTCGGTCTCGACTGTAAAGAAAAGCTCAAGCGTGCGAAGCAGAACGCAAAGCGGCAGAGTGATCCCGAAAAACAGTAAAATTTTGTTATATTTCATTATTCTTAGCTCCCGATAACATTAAATTAAAATAAAAATCATAATATAGCTTAGGACAGGTTTAGTCATTGGAGCGTCGAACCCGACAAGCCTGACAATGTAAATTTTGTGTTGTCAGTTTGTCTTGTCACTTGAAAGGCGTCAGCCTTTCGGCGTTTCGCGACTCTCCAATGACTAAACAAGTATATTTTATATCCTACCCGAAAAAAAGTCAACAACAATATAATTAACGGAGACCTGATATGAAAAAAACAATTCTTGCGGGGTTGCTTGTTCCCGCGCTTATGCTTATGCTTCCCCTCGCCGCCGTAAATAAGCCCGAAGCCGCTGTCGAAACATCAGCCGAAACGGAGCTTACGCCTATTTCCGCCGAAAAGGCGGACACCTTCAGAATTTACGATAAGGAAACCGATACCGTAACCGAAATGTCCGCCGAGGAATACATTTTCGGGGTGACCGCCGCCGAAATGCCCGCCCTGTACGAGGAGGAGGCGCTTAAAGCGCAGGCGGTCGCGGCGTACACCTTTGCGCTGTACAGACGCGCGGAAAACGCCGACAAGACCTACGACCTTTCTACCGACCACACCGCCGACCAAAGCTATATATCAGAGGAAAAGGCGCGCGAAAGGTGGGGCGGCAACGCCGACGAATACTGTGAAAAGCTTAAAAAGGCGATAAGCGAGGTTGTAGGGCTTGCTGTAACCTATGACGGCAAGCCGATTTTAGCGGTATATCACGCGATTTCCTCAGGGAGAACGGAAAACTGCAAGGATATATGGGGCAACGACCCGCCCTACTTAAAAGCAGTTGACAGCTCCTTTGACCGCCTCTCCCCTAACTATATTTCAAAGGTTACGGTGTCTGAGGAGGAGTTTAAGGCGGGGCTTTCGGGCAAATGCGAATTTTCGGGCGGAGCGGAAGAATATTTCGGCAATATTAAGCGCACCGACTCGGGTACCGTTAAAACCGTAAGCATTTGCGGCAAGGAAATAAGCGGCTCGGAGATACGCTCTTTATTTTCACTGCGCTCCTCGAATTTCGGGGTTTCCTATAAGGACGGGGAGTTTACCTTTACTGTATACGGCTACGGTCACGGCGTGGGCTTAAGCCAGTTCGGAGCCGACTATATGGCAAAGCAGGGCAGTGATTTTAAGGAGATACTTACCCACTATTACAGCGGATGTAGGGTTGAAAAGCTGTCTTAAATTTACAATTTCTTAATACAATCGGGAAATATTTATTTTATAGTTAAAATATAAAGGCTTGTTAAAGGGGATACGTAAAATGGAGAAGAAAAAAATACTCATTGCCGACGACGAAGAAAGGATTGTTAAGTTGGTTTCCGACTTTTTAACCGCGAACGGATACGAGGTTGTCTGCGCGGCGGACGGAAAAGAGGCGCTCGACCTTTTCGACAGAGACGGCGCGGATCTTGCAATAATAGATATAATGATGCCCGAAATCGACGGCTGGGCGGTCACCCGTGAGATGCGCAAAAAAAGCGATATTCCGATAATTATGCTTTCCGCCAGAGCCGAGGAGTTCGACCTGCTTACGGGCTTTGAGTCGGGCATAGACGAGTACGTTACAAAGCCCTTTTCCCCCGCCGTGCTTGTAAAACGGGTTGAGGCGCTCTTAAAG
>JBJEOD010000410.1:0-4972 GCA_051880535.1 Acutalibacteraceae bacterium
GTTTCTTTGATAATATTGTAGGTAAGCGTATGTATATCACAGGAGGCGTTGGCTCTACAAATATCGGTGAAGCCTTTACTGTTGATTACGATTTGCCCAACAGAACGGCTTACACTGAAACCTGCGCGGCAATATCCCTTGCGATGTTTGCAAACCGTATGCTTAAATTCGGCGCCGACTCAAAATACGCCGACATTGTTGAAAAAGCAATCTATAACGGCGTAATGTCGGGCGTTTCTTTAGACGGTAAATCATTTTTCTATGAAAATCCGCTTGAAATCGATCCCGACTTTAATAATGTAAATACTTCTACGAAGCAAAAGGAACGTTTTCCGATTACACAGAGACTTGAAGTGTTTGATTGCTCATGCTGTCCTCCTAATATACTCCGTTTTGTAGCTTCAATAGCGGGATTTTTATATAGCTTTGACGATGATACGGTTTATGTTCATCAGTATATGGATTCAAAGACCGATACGCACGGAATAAAGATTGAACAAAAAACCGAGTATCCGAAGAACGGAAAAATTACGGTTAAATGCGACACCGATAAGAAATATATTGCTTTCCGTATTCCGGGCTGGTGTAAAAGCTTTACCGTAAACTGCGATTATGTAATGAAAAACGGATACGCTTATGTTGCCCTTAACGGAAAGAACGAAATAGAAATCGTGCTTGATATGCCGGTAAGACTTATCGCCGCAAATTGCCGCGTCCATTCCGACGCGGGGAGAGTAGCGGTAGTGCGCGGTCCTGTGGTTTACTGCGCCGAGGGCGCCGATAACGGAGCGGATTTGAAGAGCGTTTTGCTTGATATAAAAGGCGAGATTGAAATTAAGGAGAGCGAATTTTTACTGCCCGTGCTTAAAACAAAGGCTTACCGCCCCAAGGAAACCGAAAGCCTTTACTATGAAGCGGGCGACGATTATGAGGAAATACCGCTCACGCTTATTCCTTATTACGCCTTTGCCAACCGCGGCGAGACTGAAATGATAGTATGGTTTTTAAGAAAGCATTAAAACTCTTGAAAATCAATCATATTTGCAGAATAAAGCATAGAAAAAATGAATATTATGTCGACCGCAGGTATAAAAAATAGCCTGCGGTTTTTTATACCTGTAAACCACTATGTTGCCCTCTGTCTTGAGGATTTGAGATTAATTGGTCAAGCGCTTTTTCTTATACTCAGTCGGTGACATTTTAAAATGCGCTTTAAAACATTCGTTAAAGCTTCTGACACTTTGAAAACCGCTTTCCAAGGCAACGTCAAGAATTTTTTTGTCGCTTTGCTCCATAAGATTTACGGCTGTTTCCAATCGGTAAAGAGTCAAAAATTCGGAAAACGACATTTTGAAAACCGAGTGAAAATATCTTGAAACATAGTGATAATCGTAGCCTAAAAGCTTTCCTATATCCGAAAGCTTAATATCCTTTGTATGGTTCTTTTCGATAAAGTCGGTGATGACGGCGATTTTTTCGGTGATTTTTTTATTTTTGTCGGTAAGGGCTACCGATTTAATATATTCGTCGCATACCGCGTAGAGCGCCGCCTTAATAATAAGCCGAGAAGGTTCGGGATTATTAATCAGGCTTTCGGTTATAAATCGGGTAATTGACATATTGCAGTTAAATTTAAAATCGCCCGTTTTCTCCTTAATGATTTTATAAAAATCGTGCACATAATCCTCGGAGAAAACGCAAACCCAATAGCTTGTATTCTTTTGAGGCTCATAGGCGTGAATATCGTAAGGAAAGCAAAGCCCGAAATCGCCCTGCTTTAACAGATATTCGTTCCCGTTTGAATAGCAGTTAAGGTTTCCGTTTATAACATAGACAAGTTCAAGACTCTTGTGAAAATGCGGATTCCAGATCTCCGTTGTATATAATGCTGCATTAAAATTATTGTTCAATGAATTATGGGGTTGATGAAAAATCATACCAAAGCCACCTAAGATAATATTCTGCTGATATTATACAATATTCTGCGAGAAAAAGTCAACTCAATGCCTTATATTAATGTTATAGAATAATATGACAGGATTGATGTATATGACTCCTTTTGAAAACCTTTATAATTTTATTGTAAGCAAAAAGCACCACGGATACCGCCATACAGTCGATTGGCAGCTATCCGAGGAATATTCGGCAAAGGGTCTTTCACCTATTGAGCGTATGTCCGACCGTTTTCACCGTATCTGCGAGGAGGAAAAAGCAGTAATACTCGAGGGTGAGCAGATAGTGTTTTTACGCACCGTTTCAAATTTACCCGATATTTTTACAGAGTCCGAATGGTCGGAAATTAAAGCAAAGCATTATATTCACGAGCTTGGGTATATGTCTAACCTATGCCCCGACTATTACGACGCCATAAGCAAGGGACTGCTTGAAAAGCGTAAAACCGCCGATGAATACGGAAAAGCGGCGATAGATAACATTATTATGCTTTCGGATAAATATTTGGAGGAGGCCAAAAGACAGGGCAGAGAGGATTTAGTTGAAATCCTGACCCGCGTTCCGCGCTATCCCGCCCGTAATTTCCGAGAGGCGTTGCAGTTTTTCAGAATTTTGCATTACGCTCTGTGGCTGGAGGGCAACTACCATAACACTGTAGGTCGCTTTGACAAATATATGTATCCCTATCTTAAAGCCGATATAGAAAAGGGAATATACACCGAGGAAACCGCGTTAGAGCTGCTCTGTGACTTTTTCCTTTCCTTTAATAAGGACAGCGACCTTTATGTGGGCGTTCAGCAAGGAGACAACGGACAGAGTATGATGTTGGGCGGCATAGACGAAAACGGAAACGATGTATATAATCTGCTGTCCGAGCTATGCTTAAAGGCTTCATACAATAACAAGCTTATAGACCCTAAAATCAATCTTCGTGTTTCCAAGACTACCCCTGCGGAGCGTTATACCGAGGCTACCAACCTTACTAAAGCGGGGCTCGGTTTCCCGCAGTATTCAAACGACGATATTGTTATTCCCGCGCTTAAGGCGCTCGGCTATGAGCATAATGACGCAGTTAACTATACCGTTGCCGCGTGCTGGGAGTTTATCATTCCGAACGTCGGCGCGGACGTGGCAAATATAGGCGCAATGTCATACCCCAAGGCAGTTGACAAGGCATTTCACAATGACCTTATTAACTCCGAAACCTTTGAGCAGTTTTTTGAGAGCGTAAAGAACGAAATCTTTAAGGCAAGTACCGAAATCTGCGATAACATAAAAAATCTTTGGTTCGTACCCTCTCCGTTTATGAATATGCTGATGGATTGTGAGGTATATGACGGCGGAAAGTACAATAATTTCGGTATTCACGGAACGGGCATTGCCACCGCCGCGGATACTCTTGCCGCAATTAAGAAATATGTTTTTGAGGAAAAATCCATTACAAAGGAAGAGCTTATTAAGGCGGTCGACGGTAATTTTGAAAACACGCCCGAGCTTCTGCACAAATTAAGATACGAAGCGCCCAAGGTTGGCAACAACGACGATTTTGTGGACAGTATAGCGGTTGAGTTGCTTGATACATTCGCGGATTCCTTTAAAGGTAAAAGGAATTGCAGAGGCGGTATTTTCCGCGCCGGTACGGGAAGCGCAATGTTCTATCTGCGCCACGCGGAAGAGATAGGCGCGTCCGCGGACGGCAGAAGAAAGGGCGAGCCCTTCGGAACAAACTTTTCGGTAAGTCTTTTTGCGAATGTCAAGGGTCCTGTTTCGGTAATAGCCTCTATGACTAAGCCGCACTTTAAGAACGCGATAAACGGAGGACCGCTGACCCTTGAATTTGACCAAAGCGTATTTGCCGACCAAGACGGGGTACAAAAGGTCGGACTTCTCGTTAAGAACTTTATTGACCGCGGCGGCCATCAGCTGCAGCTTAATACCGTAAATCTTGATACAATGCTTGACGCGCAGAAGCACCCGGAGAACCACAGACAGCTTGTAGTACGTATTTGGGGCTGGAGCGCCTACTTTGTTGAACTCGATAAAGAGTATCAGGATCATGTAATCGCAAGACAGGCGTACAAAATATGACGGGCGTAATTTTTGATATAAAGGAGATGGCGGTGCATGACGGTCCGGGGATAAGAACTACCGTGTTCTTTAAGGGCTGTCCGCTCCGTTGCAAATGGTGCCATAATCCCGAGGGGCTGTCTTCCGAGCCTCAGCTTATGTATAAGGCGACAAGGTGCGTTAAATGCGGCAGATGTATGACAAAATGCGGGCATCCCGAATGTCAGCCCTTTGGCAGATGTATACACATCTGTCCGCAAAACTGCATTGAAATATCCGGGAGAACGGTTGAAGCAAAGGAGCTTGCAAAGGAGCTCAAGCAAAATGCCGAAATTTTGGGCGATAGCTTCGGCGGTTTTACCTTTTCGGGCGGCGAGCCGCTTTTTCAGCCGAAATTTCTTATGGAGCTGATGGACGAATTAAAAGAAAGTCATCTTTGCATAGAAACCTCGGGCTATGCCGAAAAAGTTGTTTTTGAAAGAATAATAGATAAGCTTGATTTTGTTATTATGGATATTAAGCTTGCCGACAGCGAACTGCATAAAAAATACACGGGCATCAGCAACGAAAAAATTCTTGAAAATTTGAAGGCACTTCAAAAAAGCGGCAAACCGCATTTAATCCGTACTCCGCTGATACCGGATATTACCGATACAAAGGAAAATCTTGATGCGATAAAAAAGCTGATAGAAACAAGTGATTGGGAACAGCTCCCGTACAATAAAATGGCGGGAGCCAAATACAAAATGCTCGGAATGAGCTATGAATTGTAAAAAAGATTAAAAAAATAAATTTTTTTGTTTTAAATTTGCGGAAAATGAAGTGCATTTTGTCAATGTGCTATTATGTGAATTACTGCAGAAAAAAGTTTTTTGGCATAAAAAAGACCTCAATTCGAATTAACGAATCGAGGTCAAAACAGTAATATTCAATTACACGAATTTAGGTCACA
>JBJEOD010000411.1:0-4932 GCA_051880535.1 Acutalibacteraceae bacterium
AAGAATTATACGGCAAAGAAGCGTCGGCGATATTGCGGGATATTACGACCTATCATTGCATAAAAAAGGAGCAGATTATAAGGCTGCGTCCCGGTGTAAAAGCCGAGGTTGTCGAAAAGCTGATTTACCATTTGCAGAATAACAGGAGAATATATTACGATAAAAAAAGCGACATAGCTTACGACAGCGCGGAGCAAATAACCGATTATGAAATGCTTGCGGCGCTTGATGTCCTCTGTGATTTCGCGGATAAAGCAGAGTACCACGCGGCGGGTGAATTTCCTGTGAAAATAGTATTTTTTGCAGACGGTGAAGCCTATGATATAATCTGCTTACCGAAAGACAAACAAACGCTTTATGAGCAGGTGCTGTCAAGCTCGGTTGAGAATGGCAAAAGAATAATTCTTTTGGAAAGCAAGGAGCAGATTAACAGGCTTAATATTGCAGACATTAGCGCTTTGTGTCTTAAAGATGAAGTCGGCGGAGCGATAAAATATTATAAAACAGAGTAGGAGGATAATTTGGAACGAGCAGTAATAAGTAAAAGAATAAGCCGTATTATGGGCGAAATAGAAAGACTTAAAAGCACGCTTGCGGCGATCGAAAGCATCGATACAGCGAAATATCCCGAAAACTATAATATGATGACTTATGATGCCGCACTGCGAAGCGAGCTTATCGCCTGCCGTATGCGGCATTTGGTTTATCAGAGCACGGATATGAGAAAGCAGGAATATCTTTCGTCTGCAGGGGTTGTGCAGGGAATAAGAATCGAGGAAAAGGACGGCGTATTTGAAATTAATCTGCCCTGTCTTTTGCCGAAACGAAAGAAAAGGCAGAGCACGGAATTTCTTATCGATCCGCTGTATTTTACTTTAAGCCAATATTCTGACAGCCACATTCTCCCGAAATTCAAGCAATGCGTGGTCTGCTTTTCGCATATATACGCAGAAGATGTATCCGTGCGGAATGTGCGCGACTACGATAATCTTGAGCTAAAGCAACTGCTTGACGTAATAGCGACCTTTATAATGGAGGACGACAGCGGCTTGCTCATAGACGCGTATAATACCACAGAGATAGGTATTGCCGACTGTACCCGCATTTCGGTAATGGATAAAAACCGCTTTTCTCAATGGCTTTCAATTCGTGAAAACAGCCTTAAAACCATATCGGATTTTTAATGGTTTTTACACTTACTTTTTTCGATATTAAAAAAATAGCGCGAAAGCCGATAAACAGCGGATTTTTAAGGATTGCAGACATTAAAAAACTACCCGGGTTACTTGCAGGTACGGTAGTTTTTTTGAATTTTGAGGTGATTTTTTTGCCCCGTGGTTTAAAGCTCCCCGAACCCGATACAGTAGGCTTTAATCTGTTGGAGCTTGTTGCTGTTTCGGGCGAGCTGCCCGTAAATCTGCTTTTTGCGTTTCTTTTTTCATATAGATTTCCTTTCATAAAATTAAGCCGCACTGTTCTGCGACTTTTTTACATAGAATCTTCTGCTCTCAGCGACGGTCACAAAGCTTTCGTATACCTCCGGGTACTGCTCTTTAAGCCTGAACAGACTGTCTTTACCTACGGTCGGCTTATAAACGGAATTATACTCAATTCTGTATGGTTCTCCGTTAAGCGTACATAAGGCATTTCGGCTTTTGCCCATTTCGGTCAAAATACAGCCCTGAAGCCGTTTCATCTCGCTTTCGATTTTTTTCTTTTCCGATTCCAGTTTGCGTTTTTCTGCCTGCAATTCAAGAAAACGGATAACCTGACTCTCTGTTTTAGCGTTAAGCTTTACTTTAGGTGCGTCGGAATTCGGCGCGCCTATATGTCTGTTAACGCTTTCGAGCACCAAATCGCCGTCCTCAAGATAGGGAGGAGGCACGCGTGCTGTTACATTGCTGTTCCAGAACTCGCCCTCCAGAGCGATAAGCTCTTCCTCGTAAATAAAATCGCGGTCTATATGCCTTATGATAACCTCGTCCTCACTGTTGCCGTAAAGACAGCAGTAATATACGCAGTCAATATTGGTAACCGCCATATAGTGACGCCCCTGAATTTCATAATTCACAGGCACCGTCTCCTTGCCGTCAAGCCACCAGTTATCCTTTGCGTTATAGTTGGTTGTCTTGATTTCAAGAATCGCGGTTTTGTCGCCCGGGAGCTTAATAAGGTAATCGAGGTCTGCAAGCATATACGGGTAAATCGGGTGGAAAAACATCTTTTTTTCTTTAAATACCTCATAGCCTGTTTTTCGGCTGAAAATCTGTGCAACAAGATCCTCAAGGAGATGTCCGATTTCTTTTTGCACCCAGCCGCTGTCCTCGTCGGAGGAAGATACAATGTTCACTTTGTCGTAATAGAGGTCTCTCGCCGTCGCATAGGGCGAAACTCCCAGAACCGCCGCGGCGTCGCTTCCTCCGATACCTTTTCGCCGCCATTTAAGCCATTCTTCCCTTGAAAGCTTTGAGGTTTCGGTCAGAACTCCGGGTTTGTAATCGGTTTTGTTCATGACCTACGCACCTCTGCTCCTACGGTTTGAAATAAGCCGCTGTCGGTAATAGAGTCTTAGTGGATACTTCGCACGCTTTCGTGCCTCCTTTCTTTTGATTTGCTGCTTGTAACAAGCAGGCCGCGCGCTCCTTACAGAGCGCACACGTTTTCTTTTTTTCATTTGGTTTCCGCCTTTCAATATATTCCAAACACCTTTCGGCGTATTGGGCAAAAAAATAGGGAATAACCGCTGTATCATTAAGATACGAAATGCCGTTATTCCCGAATAAGGGGCAAAGCCCTTAAAATACAAAAAGACAGCGATAAACTGCAAAATGGCGCAGTTATACTACTGTCTTTAAATACAAACTCAACGTAGGTGTGCGATGCGAAAAATCTCCGCGGCTGTCTTTTTAAGACCTGCACAATAATCAATTACATGCTTATATTAACACAATATATTTGATTTGTCAAGTATTCGTGACTATATGTTGTGTTTTTGAAATGTTCGGTGACTTCTATATTGTGACAAAATGTTGGCTTTCTTAAACATTTGTGTTACAATAACATTGCAGAAAGATGTTTTTGCATCTGTAGTGGTAAGCAGGCGTCATCCTGCTGGTGTGGCTGACACCTAAAATCTGAAATTGATCCGGGGTGAAAAGACCCGATTGTTGGCAGACAACGATAAAATCAGTCACTAAGGGAGATGAGTAACACTACGGTGTTACAATCTCCCTTTAAACATTAGATAAAGCATAATTAACCGTATAAAATGTATCGCTTTTTTCTTGTGTCAAATAGCAAAGTTGAGACAAGTAACATTTTTTTAGAATAGTTATGCTTTTACAAACCTTTGACTTGGGCTTTTTGGCTTTTCCGGTATTGTCATTTTCAACTTACCGCTTTCTACCAAAGGATTAACTATTTGTGACATAACATAATTTTTTGATTTGCCCACAAAGGAAACTATCTCCGCTCTCGTTCGAGGTGTTGAACAAAATTCAACAAGAGAGTCTGATACCGGCATTTTTTCTGCAAATAAGCCGTTTTTCATAACCACTTTGAATTCACCGTGAACAACGGAAAATAACGGTGCGGGAAGTCCTGCATTAGCAAATTCACTGCGCATAGTAGGAATGCCGGAGTATCTGTTTTCTGTTATTCTCAAAAGTTCAAGCATATTTGCAAGAGCCGCATTCCTTGTTTCCGGGCGCACTTTACCTAAGGCATCAATAGTGATTTTTCCGTACAGTCCACCGCTGTTGATAATCTCCATACGGTCACGGTACATCTCTATGCGTATCGGCACATTTTCTGTATGAACGCTATAATCGCGATGCACCAACGCATTAAGGATCGCTTCACGAACAGCCTTTATCGGATATTCGGGTTTGTCTGCACGATGTCCGTTATCATCAATTATTGTTTTTGTTCGGCTGTTTTTACGAACAAATTCAACTGCTTCTTCAAGCATATCCGGAATTGCTCCTGTGATGCGTTTATTATCTAAAAAACGCTCGCCGTCATTTCCAACAGTGCCTTGTTCCGTTCCCGGTAATGATACCGCCGTAATGCAAAGCTGAGGGAAATAACCTTGCGGATATTTTGAAAAAGTCATCAATCCTGCAAGTGTAGGAACGCTGTCATTAGTGATACCCATAAGTTCTAATATTTCATCTTTTGAAACATTATCCGAAAGATTTCTACGTTCACTTTTTACTGCATTCAGATAATCTTCCATTCTTTTTTCATCAATCATAGTGAGATTGGCATTATCAACTTTTCGAATATCGTCACGAGTTCTTTTCCGAAATGCTTCATAGCTATAAATCTCATATTCACTCATTGGCTCGTCAGACTCACCGACGCGAACATAAGAGCCTTTAATTCGTCCTACGCCTTTATAAAAAACCGGACGTTCAGAAATGTCGGCACCCGGTATCTCGGCAGATACAACTGCCTTTCCGTCAATTTCACAAACAGTAAACAACGCTCGGACAGAAGGCTCCATCTGCTTACATTGCTCCGTTACTTTCTTTTGAAGGTCTTGCGCATCATACACACCTTTAATTGCATAGTTATCGGATTCGTCAATTCCAAAAATAATAATTCCGCCGTCATCTTGATTTGAGAATGACGAAAGAGTGTCAAACAATCTTGTAGGACAGCCTTGTGCAGCTGCCTTCAATTCAATTGTCTGTGTTTCTGATTTTAAGGTTTTTATATCTAAAACGATTTTTTTCAGAGCTTCAGTTTGCATTAACGCATCCTCCTTGAGTATACTGAAATTATTATAATCCTTTCCAACGCAATAATCAAGAATTAACTGTGATTTTTATAGAATTAACGATATAATTCAAGAATTAACGATTTCGTTAATTGTAATCGTTAATTCGTTAAAGGCTTTAGGGAAATACCCCAATATATACCGGTTGT
>JBJEOD010000412.1:0-4930 GCA_051880535.1 Acutalibacteraceae bacterium
TACCTATCACCCCATTTCAAGGCTCAGCGACAGTATGGCGGAATCAATGCGTATGATGGCGGATATTCAAAAGCTTCGCGACGAGCTGCCGGGTATTGACTGCGGCTCCTGCGGCGCGCCTAATTGCAGGGCGTTTGCGGAGGATATAGTTAAGCACAGCGCTTGCCTTGAGGATTGCCTTATAAGGCTTAAGCAGGCGGATAAAAAGGACGGCGGTGAAGTAAATGACGGTTGAGGCTTTAAAGGAACACGGCTTTGCGGTGTTGGCTCTGCCCGAGCCTGACAGGGAAATCACGGGGGTATACATCGGCGACCTGTTAAGCTGGGTAATGGGCAGGGCAAAAAGCGGCGACGCGTGGATTACCATAATGTCCAATATCAATATATTGGCTGTCGCTTCCTTGGCGGACACCGCCTGCGTAATCGCGGCGGAGGATGTTGAGATAACCGACGATATAGCAAAAGCGGCGGAAGGTAAGGGCATAAACCTCCTTTCCTTTTCGGGCAGCGCCTATGACGCGGCGGTGCTGCTTTATGAATTGCTATGAGGTACTATTACGATTTACACCTTCATTCCTGTCTTTCCCCCTGCGGGGACGATGAGGCAACGCCCGACAGTATCGCGGGAATGGGGGAGTTAAACGGGCTGGATATTATGGCGCTTACCGACCATAACACCGCTAAGAACTGTCCTGCGTTTTTTAAGGCGGCGAAAAGGCACGGCATAATACCCTTAGGCGGTATGGAGCTTACCACAGCCGAGGATATTCATATGGTTTGCCTTTTTGATGAGCTTGATAACGCCCTTAGCTTTGGCGAATATATCGAGGGCAGAAGAATACCGATTAAAAACCGTACCGATATTTTCGGAAATCAGCTTATTTGCGACGACGAGGATAATATAATAGGTATAGAGGAAAATCTGCTTACCAACGCGACGACGGTTTCACTTGAAGAAGCGCCCGAGCTTGTAAGTCGCTTTAGCGGGGTTTGCTTTCCCGCCCATATCGACCGTCAGGCTAACGGAATTATCGCGGTTCTGGGTGATTTTCCCGAAAAGCCGTATTTCCCTTGTGCGGAGGTTCATGACGTCGAAAAAACCGCCGAATATGCCGAAAGGTACGGAAAGCGGATAGTTTCAAGCTCCGACGCGCACTACCTTTGGGATATAAGGGAAAAAAGCGAGTTTCTTGAGCTTGACTGCGAAAGGGAAAATGCGGCGCGGGCGGTTATCAATTACTTGCGGGGTGAAGTATGAAGGAATTATCCCTTAATATTCTTGATATTGCGGAAAATTCCGTAAAGGCGGGGGCTACACTTACCGAGATTACGGTGGAGGAAACCGCCGACCTTACGGTGCTTACGATAAAGGACGACGGCTGCGGAATGACCGAGGAGGTTGTGAAATCGGTCACCGACCCGTTTTACACCACAAGGACGACCCGCAAGGTAGGAATGGGTGTTCCGCTTTTAAAGCTTGCCGCCGAGCAAACGGGGGGAACGCTCCGAATAGAATCGCGCTGTGAAAGGGATTATCCCGAAAATCACGGAACGGCGGTCAGGGCGGAATTTTATAAAAATCATATTGATATGACGCCGTTAGGCGATGTTATATCAAGCATTTTGACCCTGATTCAGGGTCACCCCGATACTGATTTTCTGTTTAAGCACATATTACCCGATAAAACGGTTTCGCTTGATACAAGGGAATTAAAAACCGTTTTGGGAGATGTACCGCTTAACAGCTATGAGGTTATTAAATGGATAGAAGAATATCTAAAAGAGCAATATTCTATAAATTAAACCGTATGAAAGGAAGAAAAAAATGAAGTCATTGGCTGAATTACAGGCAATAAAGGACAAAATGAAGGATAAGGTTATCCTTCGCGAGGGCGTAAACGATATACGCGTAGTTGTCGGAATGGCGACCTGCGGTATCGCGGCGGGCGCGCGCCCCGTGCTTAACACCCTCGTTGAGGAAGTAAGCAAGGCGGGTCTTTCGGATAAGGTCACCGTTTCGCAGACAGGCTGTATAGGCATCTGCCAGTTAGAGCCTATTGTCGAGGTTTTCGAGGCGGGCAAGGACAAGGTCACCTATGTTAAAATGACCTCTGAAAAGGCTAAGCGCGTTGTTGAAGAGCATCTTAAGGGCGGCAAGGTTGTAAATGAATATACAATTGCCGGTCATAAGGAATAATTGGAGGTAAAATTATGATTCGTGCACATGTATTGATTTGCGGCGGTACGGGTTGTACCTCTTCGGGAAGTCAGGCTATTCAAAAGGCTTTTGCCGATAATATTGAGGCCTGCGGACTTTCGGACGAGGTAAAGCTGGTACAGACCGGTTGCTTCGGTCTCTGCGCGCTCGGTCCTGTTGTTATCGTCTATCCCGACGGTACCTTCTACAGCAGAGTTACTCCCGAGGACGTTAAGGAAATCGTTGAGGAGCATCTCTTAAAGGGAAGAATTGTTGACCGCCTTGTTTATAACGACACAGGCAGGGAAGAGGTTGAGGTCGGTAATGTTGCGCTCGGTGACACCGCGTTCTATAAATCCCAGAACCGCGTTGTGCTCCGTAACTGCGGCGTTATCAACCCCGAAAATATTGACGAGTATATCGCTATGGACGGCTATGCGGCTCTCGGTAAGGTGCTTACCGAAATGACCCCCGAGGACGTTATTAAGTGCGTTACCGATTCAGGTCTTCGCGGCAGAGGAGGCGGCGGCTTCCCGACGGGCAGAAAGTGGGCTCTCTGCGCTCCCAACAAGGCTCCTCAGAAGTACGTTGTATGTAACGCCGACGAGGGCGACCCCGGCGCGTTTATGGACCGTTCGGTGCTAGAGGGCGACCCCCACTCGGTAATCGAGGCTATGGCTATTGCGGGCTATGCTATCGGCGCTACGCAGGGCTATGTATATGTCCGTGCGGAGTACCCGATTGCGGTTAAGCGCTTGCAGATAGCTATCGATCAGGCGCGTGAATACGGACTTCTCGGTAAAAACATTTTCGATTCGGGCTTTGACTTTGATTTACATATCCGCCTGGGCGCAGGCGCATTTGTCTGCGGCGAGGAAACCGCGCTTATGACCTCTATCGAGGGCAACCGCGGCGAGCCGAGACCCCGTCCGCCTTATCCCGCCGTTAAGGGACTTTACAATTCTCCGACAGTTGAAAACAACGTTGAGACCTTTGCAAATATCCCGCAGATTATCCTTAGAGGCGCTGAGTGGTTCGCTTCAATGGGAACCGAGAAGTCAAAGGGTACAAAGGTATTCGCATTAGGCGGTAAGATTAAGCACACAGGACTTGTTGAAATCCCGATGGGTACTACCCTTCGTCACATTATTGAGGACATCGGCGGCGGTATTCCTAACGGCAAGAAGTTTAAGGCGGCGCAGACAGGCGGACCTTCGGGCGGATGTATCCCCGCAAGCCTTATCGATACCGAGGTTGATTACGATAACCTGACCGCTATCGGCTGTATGATGGGCTCGGGCGGACTTATCGTAATGGACGAGGATACCTGTATGGTCGATATGGCTAAGTTCTTCCTTGAATTCACGGTTGACGAGTCCTGCGGTAAGTGCACCCCCTGCCGCGTAGGTACCAAGCGTCTTCTTGAAATGCTCGATAAGATTACCAAGGGCAACGGCACTATGGAGGACCTTGATAAGATGGAGGAGCTTTGCCATTATATTAAGCAGAACTCTCTCTGCGGTCTCGGTCAGACTGCTCCGAACCCCGTGCTTGCAACCCTTAAATTCTTCCGTGAGGAGTATATCGCTCACGTTAAGGATAAGGTATGTCCCGCGGGAGTATGTAAGGATCTCGTTTCTTACTCAATCGACGCCGATAAGTGCAAGGGCTGTACAAAGTGCGCCCGTAACTGCCCCGTCGGCGCTATCAGCGGCGCTATCAAGAGCCCGCACGAAATCAATCAGAACGCCTGTATCAAGTGCGGCGCTTGTATTTCCAACTGTCCGTTCGGCGCGATTGTTAAAAAGTAAGAAAGGAGCCTGATATTTATGGATATGTTAAAAGTTAAAATAAACGGTATTTCGGTAAGCGTACCCAAAGGCTCTACAATTTTAGACGCCGCGCGCTTAGCGGGAATTGAAATTCCCACACTCTGCTTTATGAAGGAAAAGAACGAGATCGGCGCCTGTCGTATCTGCGTTGTTGAGGCAAACGAGGGCAGAGGCTTTAGGATTGTTACCGCCTGCGTATACCCCGTAACCGAGGGTATGGAGGTGCTTACAAACACCGAGAAAATTCAGAAGGCAAGAAGAACCACTCTTGAGCTTATTCTTTCCACCCACGAAAAGAAATGTCTTTCCTGCGTTCGTTCCACCAACTGCGAGCTTCAGAAGCTCTGCCGTGATTACGGTGTTGACGAAACGGAATTTGAGGGCTTTAAGCCTGTTTACGAGCTTGACGAATCCACTCCCCACCTTGTAAGGGATAACAACAAGTGCGTGCTTTGCCGCCGCTGTGTTGCCGCCTGCAAGGAGCAGTATGTAAGCGTTATAGGCGCTAACAACCGCGGTATCGACACCGCTATCGGAACTCCGTTTGAGGTTGGTCTGTCCAATGTTCCCTGTATCTCCTGCGGTCAGTGTACCGTTGTATGTCCTACAGGCGCACTCACCGAAAAGGACGATACCGACAAGATTTGGGAGGCTCTTGCCGACCCGACAAAGCATGTTGTAGTTCAGACAGCTCCGTCTGTAAGAGCTACGCTTGGCGAGTGCTTCGGTATGCCGATCGGCACTAATGTAGAGGGCAAAATGGTTGCAGCTCTGCACAGATTAGGCTTTGACAAGGTGTTCGACACCGACTTTGCCGCCGACCTTACAATAGTTGAGGAGGCAAACGAGCTTGTTGAGCGCATTAAAAACGGCGGAACTCTGCCGATGATTACCTCCTGCT
>JBJEOD010000413.1:0-4899 GCA_051880535.1 Acutalibacteraceae bacterium
ATAATCCTGTACCGCATGATCCTCCCAAAGCGTATAGGTTGTGCCGTACAATTCATCATATCTGCTGCCGGTCAGCACTGATGACTGCTCGTACATACCACAGTATAAAAGCTCGCTTCCCGTTTCAACCGCCTTCAAAAATGTCACGCGGGAATCGATAGTCTGCATTACGGGCGGAGTAGTCATTGTAACAAGTCCATGCAGGACTATCTGATAAAAGGGTACATCGGTTAGATAAACATCATATCCGCTGGAATAGAGCGGCATATCCCAAATAACATCTACGTAGGGCAGAACATAAGCATTGGCTGATTCTACACCGATTTTCATGCCCGCCTGTTTGAATGAGTTTAATGTTTCTATAACCGTGTTTTCAAATTTATCTCTGTAAAGTCCGCTTGTTTCCTCTAAATCGGAATAATTGTATTTTCCGAGCGTTCCCAAGCTCACTGTCTTAAGGTTCAGCTTCCCGTATGATTTCAATATATCGGGAGTAAGGGTGCTTAACCTATTGGCATTAAGGAACATCAGCGGTGTTTCACCGGGGAATTTTGAATAAACCGAACGCTTGAACCGATATTGGTAGGAAGTGCGGTCAAACGAGGTGCGAATATTATCACGCTTTTCCTTAGTGCCATTCCCGCTCGAACGGAAGGTAAGTAAATCAATATCCGGATAAACGGCTGTTCCGGACGACTGCAACGAATCAATCAGCTTATTCCATTTGCCACTCCCGCCAAGCTTTCCCAACGGCTTGGCATTGTCCGGCATTTTATCGTTCAGTATGCCGTTTCCCATCCAGCCTACATACCGTAGATCCAGGCGTTCCATACCCTTTTCCTTAAGCTCTTCTATTATAGCCTCAGCTTGAGAATAGGTGGTGAGCTTCTGTTTTCTGGTATATGATATTCCGAAAAATGAGGAGGTCACGTCTGCCATGCCGTAAAGCTCCACCTGTGCGGTAGGTTTATGTAGGGATTTTTGCATACCCTTTTCATTTATGAGGTACTCACGATATTTTTGCGCCATTCCGACATAGCCGGAATCATCTCCCGATAAGGAATAATACCTCACGGTAAAATCCCCTGTCGCATTTAAACGTGAAACATGATTTACAATTCTTTTATTTGCTTGATCGTTGGCAAACATTTCAATGCTGTCACGTGTCCGATAGTTTATAACCGGACTAACTGCACTGAAGCCGCATATATCATTGCGATAATTCACAAGAACAGAGGAAGCTGCTGCTCCTTCGGTCACAATTCCCATAAGGGTTTCGTCATTCACCGTCATACCGAATACCGGTAAATAAACCTGTTCATTGGTAAGTACACGATTGTCAAGGATAATTGCTTTTTCCGCTCCGTATACCGGCAAGATAAGCGACGTATCCATATGGGAATGTTCGCTGTAATCAACCAGGGCACCCGAGCCGTCCGGAACGAAAAGATAACCGTCATCGCCATCATAAGCCGCTCCGAATGAAGGAAGCAGATAAATATCAACCAGCAGACACTGATCTCCCTCGTCGATTTCATCCAGCTTTACCGAAACCTCAAGACCGTCATTTGTTAAGATGTATGTTACCGGTACGGTAATATCAACTGATTCAAAATAATACTCCAAGCGTACCCCGTTTTTAACGGCGGTCATCTTCGGGTCACCGGTACATTCGGCAACGCTGCTTGCAAACGAAACATCTTCCTTTGAAATTTCATCCTCCCTGTATATGTAGCTGATATACATATTGGATGAAAGCTGCAGGCGCAGCGGTCCACGCGTAATTTCATCATCTTCAATCTGAGGCGGAACACTGTGCCATAGCTTGCCGGTTTGGCGATTTTCAAGAGAAAACAAACCCGTAGAGGAATCTACCGACAATGTAAACCGATCGTTCTGCATTACAGGCTCCTGACCTTCAGGCAGGACTGCCGTATTCTGTATTTCGGCAGGTGCTGCCGCTGAACGAAGCACTTCACTGTTTATACCCGAGAAACAAATAAGAAACGCGAGTAAAATGACAGACAATGAAAATTTTATATGTTTAATTCCCATTATATTCGCACGCGATACAAAATTCGCATAAAACAGGAAATTGACCCTATCCCATCTTATGTGTTCGGTATCTTTCCTTTCATTGTATTTTTTACACCAATCAACCTGCTTCTACCGCAAAGATAATTCAAGTAAAACAGACTGAATAAAGCTGAACGCCTGATTGAGAAGCGTATAGAACAGTACCAAGAGGAGCATGATAACTCCCATACCGACAATTGTTGCTATAATCGAAAGAACCGTCTTGCCGAAGGAGTATTGATGTATGGAATACAAGCCTCCTATCAGCAAAAATGCCGACCATAAAAGCCCCGCCACCGAAACAACAGCCATCAATGCCGCTTCTCTTCCGGTCAAAATATTGCTCAGCAACAGCTTAATTGCCAGTGAGCAGATATACGGTATAAGCGAATATGCGCATACCGAAAAGATTTCGCGCATTTTGCCCTTGCCGTTAAACAGTGTGCACAGACACCAGTTGGCAATAACAAACAGTAAATATATTCCCACGGTTGCAACCAAGGATGCAACGGGATTGAAATCAGCGGGACGGTTAGTGCGGAAGGAGAAGCCCGTAGCAAACCAGCCCAGAGAAACCACACCGTACCAGGCTAAGACTATCAAAATAGACAATCTAAAGGAAGGAAGGGATTTTCGGTATTTGAACTGTTCAAAGCCGTCGATCGGATGGAAGAGAGTATATAACGGGAACAGCCATTTTTGCTCAAGCGGTGCATATGCCTCGCCGTGAACGGCGACCATTCTCTTTTTCAGCACCCGCGATAACAGCCATACACCGGCCACTATTACAACAATTGAAAGAATTATCCAAATATAATTATGACCTATCCAAATCTTGCGATATTCGCTGAAGGCCTGGGAATATTCTTCCTTTGCCCCTGCCATCTGAAAGTTCTTCATGGCATTTTTGTAGTCGCCCTTGGCGTCATACGCTAAGCCCTTGCCGTAATAAGGATATTCGCTGTTGGTATTTCTGGCTAAAACCTGCTGCCAGCACTCGAGGGAGTGATCGGGTCTTCGCTCGTCCAAGGAAATCAGCGCTTCGCGAACCAGATCTACATACTCGGTAGGAGAAAACTCGCAGATTGCCTTTTTGCCGGCATCCAGAACATATACCTTTCCGTTTTTCGCTGTTAAGCACATAGGATCTCTGAAGGAGCCTAACTGATTTCCGAAGCCTCCGAACACCGAAACCAAATAGCCCTGTCGGCTGTATTGGAAAACTCTGCCGCGGGATGCATCTAAAAGATAGATAAACCCTTCGGAATCAACATCTATATCAATAAATTTAGTAATTACCCATTCATCGGACGGAACCTCGAAATCGCCGAAGCCTCCGTCATTATCCAGAATATTATTGCCCCGATAATTTAAGCGGCGGACCATGGTGGATTGATCGATTGCCTTATCATTAAAGGAAACGGTATATATATAACCTATATCGTCCAACGTAAAATTCAGAACTCTTAAGGGTGTGAATTTCACGGTGTTTTTTAACTGCTCCTTAGTTTTAAAGCGACGGGTTAAAAACGCCTTAATAACATCGGCAGTCTGATATATTGGGTTACTTCCTTCAAATTTTACAAATTCTCCTTCGGAAGAAAAGACAAATATTCCCAGATTAATGCTTTCGGCTACTGCTAAAATTTCGCCGGTGTCACTTACATTTAACTTAACAACTCTAAAGGGTAAATCAACACCCTCGAGTACGTGGTCAGGACGGGTAATAATATTTCGAACTATACCCTCCTTATCCGATATCAGGATACGGTCATTTTCAGTATCGGCAATATAGAGCTTGCCTTCTTTGTCAACGGCAATGCCCTGTGCACCGGTAAAATCAACCGGTTGTCCGTCCGGCATTTTCAGGTTTTCGTGTACTCTTTTAAGTTTAAATGAAGTATTCAATTCTATAATTCTACTTGTGCTGCTGTCCAACACATAGACGCTGTCCCCAACAAAGCACATATCACGGGGATTATCAAGAGGCGTTTCTAAACCCATATCAAATGAATCGTATACGCCTGTTGAAGTGTAGCCCACAGGTGCCGCTATGGATTCCTGAAAGCTGTTGTACTCATAGCCTTCATAAGGCGCGCCGAACGGTGCGGAAGCACTGACACACGGCACAAACATTGAAGCCAATATTAATGCAGTTACCAAAAAGATGAAACCACGCCTCTTCACGTAGCTACCCCCTTATAATATATCGTCGTTATTTCAGTCCGGAATGGGACATGGTTTCCATAATGGAACTCTGGGAAAAGATAAAAAGTATAATAGGCGGTATCATAAGCAATACCGCAACAGCCGAGGCTGCACCGGCGCGAGCAAAGCCACCTGCCGAAATTTGACTTAACACGTTGGGCAAAGGCTTGAGATTTTCAGTGTAAATATATTGTCCTCCCGAATTGCCCCATAATCCCTGGAATGTGAAAATAGCAAGGGTCAGCCAACCGGGCTTTACGCAAGGAAATACAATACGAAATACAATGGTATATTCATTGGCACCGTCAATTCGAGCCGCCTCAAGCACCGAATCCGGTATGGATGAAACCATAAACTGCTGCATTAGGAAAACGCCCATGGTTCCAGCCAACGAGGGTAAGATTATTGCGGCATAGGTATCTACCAAACCGAGCGAGGAAATCACCAAATATTGCGGAATAGCAGTAACCTCTCCGCGGAACAGCATTGTCCAAACAACCAGATTGGAGATTACTGTTGCTCCTATAAATTTACCCTTAGCCAAGGGATAAGCAGCCAACGATGCAATAAAAATATATACTATCGTGCCTAATACCGAAATAATAATACTGTTAA
>JBJEOD010000414.1:0-4897 GCA_051880535.1 Acutalibacteraceae bacterium
TTTTGAAAATATATAGCTTAATATATCTTCTTTTTTCCCTCGTGCGGTTCGGGTTTTATTTTTAATATCAATATCGCTGTTAAGTAGTCCGAGCATTTCTCCCGTTCTAAGTCCCGTATTCAGCATAAGTATATATGCCGCCGCCTGACGGTATAGCAGTTTGCCATTGCTCCATTCACGGAATGCTTCTGACTTAAATTTTTCAATTTCTTCCTTAGTGAACACAGTCACAGTTTCATTCTCTGGAAGATTGTCTTTTTCCTGTGCCGCTAAGAAGTTCGACTTTTTTATCATTGGTACGCTGTTCATTGGATTTTTAACGATATGCTCCTGCTCGGTGTATGACAAAAAAGAAAAATCAAAACCGAAAACGCCGTGCATCCTCGGTTTTGATTTTCCCCCCCACTATATTTTCATCCAAGCCTCGGTAAGGGAGGCTTCGTCCAAGGTTTTTCCCGCCGATTGATAGTCTATCATTTTTGTAAAGCCGCCGTCCGTTAACGGCACCTCAAATTCGCAAACGGTGTCAAACGGAGCGGTTTTGCACCTTTTAAGCTCTATGCGGTCGTTTTCGTCAAAGGCAAGGCTAACCTTTTCTCCCGCGTCGGGGCAAAGCCTTAAATCCCTTGCAAGCACCAACGGACCGTATTTTACAGCAATGTAATTTTTGCTGTTTTCGTCCTTTTCACAGCCTATCGGGTGAATAACACGGGGTGACATATCGATAGCAAGCTTGATTACATCTCCGCTTGCCCATTTACGATTAACAGAAAGATATTCGCCTGCCGTGGCGCTTATCTGCTCGCCGCAAACCGTAACAAGGGTGTTTTTTGAAAACTCAGGTACACGGAGCCTTATTTCAAATTCTTCCTCAGCCGTGCCGTCAAGGGTTATTTTAACCTCGCCGTCGGCGGGATAATTTGTTTCAACCCTTAGTTTTATATCGCTATTAAGCGGTGTTTTTAAGTTGTATTCGCCGTCGGCATAAAGGGTAACGGCGATTCCGCTTTTGGTCTGCTGCATACAAAGCTCAGGCACAATTCCTATACCCGCCGCTCCTATAGCGGCACAGCAGCCGTACAGAACGGTTCCGTCCGGGAGCCGCTGTTCGCCTCCTACTGCTCTGCCGCGCTTGTTGAGTATCAGCGGAGAATAGCTGTCAAACGGGAAACCGCAATTGTTTTGGCTTTTTTCGGTATTTACCGCACCGTACAGCGCGTTATATACCGATTTTTCAATTTCGTCGGCGTATACGCTGTCCCCGGTTAAGCGCAGAAGCTGGAAGCAGAGCTTTATCCAGGTTACGGTTACGCAGGTTTCCTGCATAATAATAGTATTTGTACCGTCGGTTTGGGTGGCGGCGGAGTTATCAAACAGCTCATGCTGACAACCGCAGCAGCCTATAATAGTGACATCGGTTTCCATTACAAGCCTTGCAAAATTTTCAACGCAAATTTTATATTTCTCGTTTCCTGTAACCCTGTAATATTCAAGCGCGCCCTCAAAGCAGGACATTAATTCGTATGCCTTGCGGATATTCCATTTATACGGAGGAATCTCGCCCTCGTACGCAAGCTCAAAAATATTGTTGTTTTCTCCTCCGGGGCCGTCGGTCACCAGATATTCAGCAAAATCAAGGTAGCGCTTTTCGCCCGTAAGATTATACATACGCATAACAGGCTCCAAAATTGAAACCGAGTTTGCGCCGAACCAGAAATTTGAGGTTTCGCCTACAGGTATTTTGCCTTCTCCCCTGCCTATGCCGTTTATTATATAGTCAAGATGAGCTTTAAGCGCCGTAACAATACGCTCCTTAAGCTCCTCACTTTTGCATATTTCGTGAAAATGCAGAAGACCTAACAGAATATACTTTCTGCACCACAAATCCCAGCCCTTGTATTCGTTGCCTGCCGAATAGGTAGAGAAACGACCCAATTCGTCCTGAGCATCAAGCAAATCATAAACCGTGTTTTCAAGTATCTCATACAGCTTACTGCTTTGGGTATACTTATATGTAATGCAGGCGCCGCGCATCATTTTACCCCAGTACTCGCCGCGCCAGCCTAAATTTTCATCGTCAACGTTTCCCGCTTTAAACTGCTCGGTGAAAAGCTTCCAAAGCCTTGTATCGAAAAGCTGTTCCTCTTGTATGAACTCAATCATTTTATTTTCAAGCTTATGAAGCTTAAAGCTTGCAGGCAGGCAGGAAAGCAAAGCGTCGTTATTTAAGTACGGCGCGTACTGACGGTTAGTGCTGTAATAATTTTTATAATCATTAGCAAACATAATAATTTCCTTTCGCGGCGAACGCTTAGTCAAAGCACCGCACACATAAAAAATTTTATTCTTTAATAATTGTGCCGACCCACGGCATATTCGGCAAAATATCCTCTGCCAAAATAATGATCGGCGAAGAAGCCCAAGGGTGACAAAGACTTGTATTATGCTTCTGCTCTTTACCCCAAGCCTCGAAACAGGTTGTAGCACCCTCGGAAATCATATTAAGCCAGGAATGCTCATCCTCCGAGAGAATCAGCGAAAGCGCTTCTTCATAACGTCCCATTTTACACAGTGCCTTTAACACATAGTAAGACATATATACCCCGCAGGAAAGCCCTTTTTCCTTTATCATTTTGAAAATACCGTCGATAGCCTCTTCCCTCGCAAATCCAAAAAAGACAGGAAGAACATTTGAGTGGAGAGCCGCATGGGCAGTACTTTTACAGTCGGTATAAATTTTATTTTCAGAATCGTAAAATTCCTTGTGGAAGGACTCAACAAGCTCTATACTTCGTTTTTCATACGGAATGCTTAATATCCCCGCAATTTTCTCTGTCAAAAGGACACAGCCGATATAAAAAGCATTCAGCACGTTGTGAGGCTCAGCAGCGGGAGGTTCAAGTTTAAAATCATATCCGTCGCGCAGATTTGCAGGCCAATCAACTAAATTCCATTTATCCTCAACACCGCAAATAAGACCGTCTTCTCGCTCGTAATTCCTGAATCCGTTTATTATTTTTTTACAAACCTCAAGATTTTCATAAAGATAAGCCTTATCGGCGGAGAATTTGTAATACCGCAAAGCATGAATCGGAAAAATCAGCGAATAATCGGCTATTTCCTGTCGGTAAGAGCCGGGAGAGACAGCCAGAAGTGTTTCTGAATATTCAGAGGACTGCATTAAATTATCAAGTGCCTTTTTAAACATTTCTCGGTCGCCCGTTAAAATCATATGCGCGCTTCCCGTCACCAGCAAATCACCCGAATATTGCCCCTTTTCCCTTGTCGGGCAATCCACATAAACCTCTTGGGAGCCGTATTTAACGGAATTTTTGCACAGTTCGAAAACCGAGCTAAGGCGCGGATTATCGGTTTTTAAAACGCAATAATTATCTTCAAACGGATAATGACGCACAACGGCGGTAAGTGAAAGCCCGCTAATATTGCCGTTCGGAATCAGCCTTACGTATCTAAAGCCCTTGTAATCATACTGCTCGTGCCGATTATGTCCGTCCGACAAAGTCCAGCCTTCCTCATAATCGCAATTACAGCGCAGCTTAAAACGAACCTCTGTGCCAAAGGCTTCCTCACCGCATAAAATACGTACCGAATCACCGCTGTTTCCCTCTGCTTCGATTTCAAGCATCGCGGTTATTTCCTGACCGAAATCGTAAAATACGCTTCCGTCGTCAAGTATTTCTTCCCTTACAGCTTTTTTACGGTAACGGCAGACCGAGGGAAACGGCTTCGGAGAAAAGGTGTAGTCCGTATTAATGCTGTAACAGCGCCGCCATTTGACAGCCGCCCTGCTGTCATAATTCTCGGGGAAATATGTGTCCGCACCGGTAACCCGCGATTTTCCGTAAGCCCGATAATCGGCATATTCCCAGTCGCGGTCGGTGAAAAGTATACATTCGCCGCCCTGATAAATTTCAGCAATCAAGCCTATACGGTTGTCGCCGCTGTTATAAGCACGGCAAGCCAAGCCGTGATAATACAGGTCGATCACAATCTCATTCTCACCGTTTTGAAGAAGCTCACCGATATTATATTCATTCCAATAATAGCAAAAATAATATCCCTGTGCAGGACCCTGTCCTATAATTTTACCGTTAATTTGCAATTTATAATAATCGTCGGCAGTGATACGCAAAGAAACCGACTCGCCGTTTTCTTTAAAGCGGAAACGTCGCCGAAACAGAAAATGTCTGTTCTTCAGACCGTCCGGGAAATCGGGCGATTCAGAATTATGTGCGTCGGTCAAAACATCTAACGGCTTTAAATCCACCGCACATTCGGGGCATATCCACTCGGCATTAGGAAAAGCCAAACAGTTCATTGCTTCCTCTTCTCCCCACAAAAACAATTATTTCAGCGTCAAAATTTCTCTTAACGCGTAAATCAGCGGTCCGTCAAAATGCTCGATACAGTAAAGCTGCCAAAGAGCGTCCTTAACCGTTTCATTATTTTCCAATATGGATAGAATACGTGCTTTTTCGGAAGATGAAATCGCCGAATCAGATAGAATTTTTTTGCACAGACCGATTCGGTTTATGCTTTTTTCAGCTAATGAATTTTCTGCTGAAAGCGTAACCTCAACCTTGTCTGTAACATTTGCAGAAACAACAATATACAAAGTATTTGTTTCTTCTGTAAAATATGTTTCAAAGCTCGCTTTATTTCCGTTTACGCTTACTGACGGATTTGCATCCTTCGAGAAAGCACGGAACCCTATTTCCCATTTCCTCTTTTCGGGAATAAGGGAGGTATCGCCGTGTGCAGGTTCTATCGCAAGGGTTGATGACGTATCGTTCCAGTCGAAAATAATTTCTGTCTTGCAATAGCCGCCCTTTTCATAATCATATCCGTCCCCCGCGTCCTCGTAAAGCTCAAAGCG
>JBJEOD010000415.1:0-4887 GCA_051880535.1 Acutalibacteraceae bacterium
CGATACGGAAAATCAAAATAATGAAAGCGGTAAAAAGAATCTTATTACGAATTTCTTTTACTTTCCAGGCGTTTCTCAATGTTTCTAACATCAGATCACCTCAGCCTTTCCGCCGACAGAATTAATTTTTTCAGCGGCAGACGCGGAGAAAGCATTGAGCTTAACATTAAGCTTCTTTGTAAGCTTTCCGTTGCCCAAAACCTTAACGGGAAGGCTTGCTTTCTTTATAATACCCTTATCGGCCAGAGCCGCGGCGTCGACAGTCGCGCCGTCCTCGAACACTTCAAGAGCCGAAAGATTGATTGCCGCCCATTCCTCGGCAAAAATATTATTGAAGCCGCGTTTCGGAATACGTCTCTGAAGCGGCATCTGACCGCCTTCAAAGCCCGGTCTCATACCGTGGCCCGCACGGGCCTTCTGACCCTTGTGTCCCTTGCCGGCAGTTTTGCCGTTTCCTGAACCGTGACCTCTGCCAATTCGCTTCGCCTCTTTAGTAGAGCCGAAAGCCGGAGCTAATTCATGCATTTTCATTGTTCGCACCTCCTTGCTTAATTCGCGCGGTTGAACCGCAATTCCGCGGAATTTTCCGCGGTAATCAGATTATTTAGCCTCGGTTACCTCAACAAGATGAGCAATCTTGTTAATCTTACCCTTGGTCTGAGCGTTGTCGGGCTGTACCCTTTCATCGCCGATTTTGAAAAGACCGAGAGCGTTAGCGGTAGCAATCTGATCCTTTTTAGCACCTATTGTGCTTTTTACCAGCTTTATTTTAAGGCCGGCAGCCTTTTTTGTTGCCATAACGCTGCTCCTCCTTAACCTATGATTTCCTTAACGGACTTGCCTCTTACGGCAGCAACCTCTTCAGCGCTGCGAAGCGATGCAAGACCCGCCACCGTGGCGCGAACCACGTTGCAAGGATTGTTTGAACGTAAAGCCTTGGTACGAATGTCGGAAATGCCGACAGTCTCAACTACCGCACGAACCGCGCCGCCTGCGATAACGCCTGTACCGGGAGCAGCGGGCTTTAAGAGAACGCGGCCTGCGCCGAATTCGCCGATAACCTCATGCGGAATGGTTGTACCCTTTAAGGATACCTTTATAAGATTCTTTTTAGCGTCTTCAATTCCCTTGCGGATAGCGTCGGGAACCTCGCCCGCCTTGCCGAGTCCGTAGCCTACGATACCGTTGCCGTCGCCTACAACCACCAAAGCCGCGAACTTCATAATACGTCCGCCCTTAACGGTCTTGGAAACACGGTTTATGGAAACTACGCGCTCTTTTAAATCTAATGTTGATGCGTCAATATTTGTAGCCAAAAGTATTCCTCCTTATTAGAACTTGAGGCCGCCCTCGCGGGCACCTTCGGCAAGCTCCTTGACACGGCCGTGATAAATGTATCCGCCGCGGTCAAAAACAACCTCGGTGATGCCCTTCTCTGCGGCGCGTTCAGCAATTAACTTTCCAACCTTGCGGGCGCCCTCTACGTTGCCGCCGGAAATTCCGAAGTCCTTCTCGTTTGAGGAGGCGGCAGCGAGGGTAACACCTGCTTCGTCGTCGATAAGCTGGGCGTAAATGTTGCTGTTGGAGCGGAATACATCAAGGCGGGGACAAGCCGCTGTGCCGCTTACCTTAGAACGAACGCGGGCATGGCGCTTAAGTCTTGCCTTATTGGTATCAGGTTTATTAACCATGGTTTGCACACTCCTTTATTATTTCTTAGCACCCTTGCCGGCCTTACCTTCCTTGCGGCGGATATGCTCGTCGGCGTACTTAATACCCTTGCCCTTGTACGGCTCGGGCGGACGCTTCTCACGAACCTCCGCGGCAAACTGACCGACCTGCTGCTTATCTGCACCGCTGATAACTATCTGGTTAGGAGACGGTACGTCGATTGTGATTCCTGCAATCTCGGGTATGATAACCTGATGAGAATAGCCGAGATTCATTACAAGATTCTTTCCCTGCTTCTGCGCACGGTAACCTACGCCGTTAACCTCAAGCGTCTTTGAATAGCCGTTGGTTACACCCTCAACCATATTAGCTACGAGGGTACGGGTAAGTCCGTGGAGAGCACGGTGATTTTTGTCGTCGCTCGGGCGGGTAACGATTATCTCATTGCCCTCTAAAGCGATGGAAATTTCGGGATTAAAGGTATTTTCAAGCGTACCCTTAGGTCCCTTAACGGTAACCTTGCTTCCGTCAACCTTAACGTCAACGCCCGCAGGAACCGTGATAGGCTTTTTTCCTATTCTTGACATCCTCTCGCACCTCCTTACCAGACGTAAGCGAGGACTTCGCCGCCGACATTGGCCTTGCGCGCCTGCTTATCTGTCATTATTCCCTTAGAGGTGGAAAGGATAGCGATGCCGAGGCCCTTCATAACCTTAGGCATATCCTCTACGTTTGTGTAAATGCGCAGTCCCGGCTTAGAAACACGTCTAATTCCGTTGATAACCTGCGATTTATTGCGGCCGTACTTCAAGGTAATATGAATTACGCCCTGCTTTCCGTCTTCCTCGACCTGAAAGCCTGTTATATATCCCTCGTCAAGTAAAATCTGGGCGATTGCCTTTTTAACGTTTGACGCAGGAACATCTACCGAATCATGCTTCGCAGAAGCCGCATTACGAATTCTCGTAAGCATATCTGCTATTGTATCGCTGATTTGCATGTCGTCAACCTCCTTTAACGTTCTGCCTTACCAACTGGCCTTCTTCACTCCGGGAATCTCGCCCTTGTAGGCAAGCTCTCTGAAGCATATACGGCAAATGCCGTACTTGCGAAGATAAGCGTGGGGGCGGCCGCAGATTTTGCATCTGTTGTACTCTCTTGTTGAAAACTTAGCAGGTCTTGCCTGCTTAACTTTCATAGCAGTCTTAGCCATATTTCTTCTCCTTATCTCGCAAACGGAGCGCCCATAAGTGTGAGTAACTCGCGGGCCTCTTCATCTGTGTTGGCGGTTGTGACAAAAATAATGTCCATACCGCGTACCTTATCGATCTTGTCATACTCGATTTCAGGGAAAATCAGCTGCTCCTTAACGCCCATGGCATAGTTGCCGCGGCCGTCAAAGGCGTTGGGGTTAATTCCTCTGAAGTCTCTTACTCTCGGAAGAGCGGCGTTGAAAAGTCTCTCGACAAATTCATACATACGCTCGCCGCGGAGTGTGACCTTCGCGCCTATCGGCATACCCTCGCGGAGCTTGAAGTTCGCAACCGACTTCTTAGCGCGGCAGGGAACCGCCTTCTGACCGGTGATAAGGCTTAAGTCGCGGATAATCGCGTCGATAACCTTTGAGTTTTCCTTAGCCTCGCCGGCGCCTACATTGATAACGACCTTTTCGAGCTTCGGAATCTGCATGACGCTCTTGTAGCCAAATTTTGTCATCAGTGCGGGAGCAATAGAATTTTTATACTCGTTCGACAGTGTTGACATGTCATGTCCTCCTTATCTCTTAAAAAGTCTCGCCGCATTTTTTGCACATGCGGTCTTTTTTGCCGTCCTCGTAGATTTTGGTACCTACTCTTGTCGGCTTATTGCATTTCGGGCAAACAACCTGAACCTTGCAGGCGTAAATAGCGCCCTCGGTCTCGATAATGCCGGACGGATCGCCCGCCTTCTTCGGCTTTACGTGTTTTTTAACCTTGTTGATGCCCTCAACGATTACCTTACCCTCTTTGGGGCTGACCTCAAGCACCTTACCGGTCTTCTTGCGGTCCTTTTTGTCTCCTGTAAGGAGTACTACGGTATCGCCTGTTTTAACGTGAAGCTTGCTCATATTCTCTACCTCCCATTAAAGCACTTCGGGAGCCAAGGACAGGATCTTTGTGTAATCCTTGTCGCGCAGCTCTCTGGCTACCGGCCCGAAAATACGGGTTCCTCTCGGATTCTTGTCATCACGGATAATGACAGCCGCATTTTCGTCGAATCTTATATATGTGCCGTCATTGCGGCGAAGACCTCTTGCGGAACGAACCACAACAGCCTTTACAACGTCGCCCTTCTTAACAGTACCGCCCGGAGCGGCCTTTTTAACAGAAGCCACGATGACGTCGCCGATGTTGGCATACCTCCTTCTGGAGCCTCCAAGAACGCGGATGCACATAATTTCCTTTGCACCGGTGTTGTCGGCAACCTTGAGGTAACTCTGTTGTTGTATCACAGTGTTTTCCTCCTTGTAAGGCTTACTTAGCCTTTTCGATTATTTCAACCACACGCCAGCGTTTATCCTTGGAGAGTGGTCTGGTCTCCATAATAAGAACTCTGTCGCCAACGCCACAGGAATTATTCTCATCATGAGCTTTAAGTCTTATTGTGTTCTTGATAATCTTCTTATAAAGCGGGTGCTTAACGTTGTCCTCAATAGCAACTACGACGGTTTTGTCCATCTTATCGCTTACAACCTTGCCCACTCTTGTTTTACGAAGGTTTCTTTCGCTCATTTAGCTTTTCCTCCCTCTTTTAAGCGTTCGCGCTGTCGTTCTTGATTTCGTTCTCGCGGATTACGGTTTTAATGCGAGCGATATCCTTCTTGACAGCAACTATACGCATGGGGTTTTCGAGCTGATTAATGGCGAGTTGGAAACGCAGATGAAATAATTCTTCTTTAAGCTCTGTCAACTTCTTATTAAGCTCGGGCAAAGTGCTCTCTCTGATTTCCTTTGCATTCATTACTGCTCACCACCCATTTCCTGCTTAGTTACAAACTTGCACTTAATAGGAAGCTTGTTAGCCGCAAGACGCATAGCCTCGCGGGCAAGCTCCTCGCTTACTCCGCCGATTTCAAACATTACACGGCCGGGCTTAACGACCGCTACCCAGTATTCGGGAGAGCCTTTACCTGAACCCATTCGGGTTTCAGCCGGCTTCTCGGTAATCGGCTTATCC
>JBJEOD010000416.1:0-4884 GCA_051880535.1 Acutalibacteraceae bacterium
TAAATCAGCTTCACTAATGACAAGTATCATATTTTTATTCAGCCGTTTGTTGTACTCTATAAAATCACAAACCGACATTTCCCATCCGTCAGTGTATCGGCTGAATTTTATAGTATAAGCGCAAGCGTTAAAGCTTCCAACCATCATCTTATATTTTTTAGAATCGTTCAGCATCCAAATTGCCCATGAATTATCATAAGGTTGATTAGTAACCGGGTTTATGATGTTTTCAGTAAAATCATCAAGTCGGTGTATCATAAGTAATTCCTTTTTCAAAAATCTCTTGATTGTTTTCGGGTGATTTTTCTCCTGTGTACCTAAAGCCTAAAGACTCCCAAAAGGGCTTACCGGTTACAGGATCGGATGTTAGATATAATTTTTTTGCACCGTCATTTTTCAGCAGTTCTTCTAAATATTCATACATTTGTCTTCCGTAACCTTTGCGGCGAAATTCGGGCAAAACATAAAATTCCATTATGTAACCATATCCGATTTTTATATGTCCCTTATGGTTGGGATGATCTATTTTTCCGTATAAAAAGCCTATTAAAACATCGCCGTCGTAACAAAGTTCCAAATGCCTGTCCGTATCGCCCTGTATGTTTACCATACTGTTTGCCCATTTTGAAAGTATCTCTTTGGGTGTGGTGCGATTTTGATGAATGTCAAGTTCCGCACCATATAGCAAAACCAATCTTTCAAATTCTTGCTTTTGTGCTTCGTTGCTTTTAGAATTAAGCTGTATGTACTTAATATAAATCACTACCTTTATATTCTTTTCTCAATATACGCATTTTTCGGCAGTCCGCATTTGAGGGACTCGCTGTATAAAACTCTTGCCATCTCCTTTTTGCCGACATCAATAAAAGCGTTAACGGCATGGTTTATGCCGACCCGCGCCATATTTTGATGTGTTCTCTCGGAATTAAGCCGTTCCCATTCACCGACAGCATAAATACTGTCTTTGCTATCCTCTTCAAGCCAAGGAAGAATGATATTGCAAAGCTTCAAAATATCGTATTCTTCATCACCGAAAGCCTTAAGACAAGCGGATGAATACACTAATTTATAAAAAATTATGCTTTCTGTATTGTTGCGGACCTTAATTAGGTTTTTGAAATTATCTCTTGCAATTTGCAGAGTGTAAGGTGTTGATTTTACTTTGGGATTAATTGATAATGCGGCATTGTGAGCTTCAAAAGCAATATACTCAATTCCCGAAATGTCAGAGTTTAACTGCACCGCCGTTTTGTAAATTTCCCACCAAAATTCGCCGTAACCGCCAAGCTCAAGAGTAAACCGCTGTGTTGCATCGCAAACAAGCCAAAATATGTATTTTGAGTCCATGGTTTCTAACAGCTTGTAAAAATTCAGATGGTTAGTGTATTGTTCATCCGAGTCGCGCAGCATTGCATAACTGTCCGAAATATTCCAGTAACAAAAGCCGTTAAGCATATCATCGTTATCGCCCTCATTGAGTATGCCGGACAAATACTCTATCATATCAGGAAGTCTATCCTTGCCCTGCAGCCTTTTGAAGTCGTTTCGGATATCATCGGTAATACTTCTTGCCATTATTTTAACTCCTTCAATTTTTTAATCACAAGGTGATACCCAACTCAAATTTACTTCGTCAACTTTTCCGCACTTAACAAAGCCTACATTTGTATATGCCTTGTTAGAGGAAGGATTACTTAAATCTGTGTAAAGGGAAGGCGTTTTGCCTTGTCCCTTGATATATTCACAGATATATGCAACCAAAGCGGCTGCCAAGCCTTGACAACGATATTCGGGTTTGACATATACACCACTTACTCCAATGTGAGTGGCGTTTTCGCGGGCAATTTCCGCAGTGGCTACCACAATACCTTTATCCTTAATCACCCACAAAATACCCTTTTCAATTTTCTTTTCAGCTTGTGCTAAAAGACTTTCGGCAGTAACAGTTTCTTCAAAACACTCCCGGTAAAATCCGCTAAAACACTCGGACAATGCAGTTGCATCCGATTTAATTGGCTTTTCAATTGCAACTTGTTTATTCTTAGCGGGAATGATTTTCGGATTCTCAAAGCTTTCCATACCTATACGCTTAATTTTTGGCTTAAAAGCAGTTATAAACGGCTCTGAAAGAATATCTGCAATATGCGGCTTTGCTACAAACCTTACTTTTTCATAATTTTTAAATAGTTCAAAGAAAAAGGTTTTAAGCTCTTCAATGGAATCTAAATCTATGTCATCAGCCGTCCAAACCCAAGTAGGCATCTGCGGAGCAATCATACCCACAATAAAATTTTTTTCGTTGCTTTTAAGAATTTTAGGTGTTTCCTTTATTAGTTCCATAAGGCTAAAGGGTACTATATCTTTTATGTATTTTTCATTTTTAAAAATAGGGTGCGTTTTATCAATATCAATTATCATTTGTATATACCTCTATTTCCGTTTTATAATATTGCTCCTGAAAATGCACCTGTTCGGCTATTTCGTTCTGCGTGAAATTCATGCCCTCGGGAGCCATAACCAGCTTGTCCTCAACATCATTTTCACGGTGAACAATTCCAATAATCTTACCTGTGTATTCAGTCACAGGCTTATCAACACCCAGCAGATAAACATCCAACTCCTCACCGTCACCGCCCAAAACACCCGGAATATATCCGTAGTTGATTGGATAAGTAAGACTGTAGTTTTCCTTTTTATGCTCGTAGCATACAGGTCTGTCAATTTCTATCCGCACCGTTTTACCGAGATAGGATTTTACGAGTGCTTTTCTTTCTTCAAAGATCATTTCAACCCTCCGCAAAATCAATTAACTGTTTTAAATTTTGAATACTCCATTTATCAGTATTGTTGCCTTTTCGATCTATCAAAAATGACGTGAAACCTTGTTCTCTCGCTCCATCAGCTTCCGGCTTATAATCGTCAACATATATACTTTCTTGTGCCGTAACGCCCTGTGCGTTCAGTGCCGCATTAAAAATAATCGGACTTGGCTTTCCTGCACCTACTAAGGAGCTTGCGGTAAATGAAGTAAAGTATTTAGCGATTCCCAATTGTTGTAATGTGTATTCAAGCGACGGAGAGGTATCGCTTATGACACCCATTTTATATCCGTGACTATGAAAATACTCCAAAACCTCTACGGTTTCGGGAAACAGCAGACGGTCTTTGTTGCACCAAAGCTCACCAAACAGCAAAGCTGACCGTTTTTCCAAATCATACTCAATACCCTCGCCGATAAGCAGAAATCGGTAAAATCTTTTAAAAAACTCCCGCTCGTCATCAAGCGTCTTATACCACGGCTTTTTACCTTCGCTTGCAAGGTTAAATAAATTCATCATTTTTTCGTAAGGCAATTCAAAAGGTTTGCCGCTCCATTGGCTGATTATCTGATCTCGCCAGCGTTCTTTTTCTTTGTCGAAATATGTAAGCGTTCCGTCGCGGTCAAAGAATATAGCCTTATATTTCATTCTTTTTATATCTCCTTTTCGCAAGATTCGTTTGAATTAGATATTCGAGTAATATTACATCTTCACCAATTATAAACAATACGCCTTTTTATTTCATTTTACCATAATATACATATCCGTACAACAACGAAACTTTATCTGCTTTTAAATATTATTTCAGATTCTTTATCTAATCTTATGTCATTTTACTCTCGCTAATAATTAACCGATTGCAAGCCATCAGAATAATTCTTAAAAATACTCCGCTCCATAAAACAGCAGCGGAGTATCGGTTATTTAGGGATGTTTTTATTATTCTTCCGTATACTTATGCGTGCGTTCTTTGTATTGATTATGCGAGTTTTAGGTATATTTAATATTGAAATTTTTCTGAAGGTTCTAACCCTTTATAGTATTGGTTAACACGCCGCGTCCTTACTAAAAGTGTGCAATTCAAGTGAAACAAAAAACATCTTTCTTGTCGGCCATATCGAACATCCGATTTATCTTTAGAACGGCTTTACTCTTTGTTTACAGCGGCTCAATTTTTGACCGTAAAAATGACTTGGCTTTTCTCTGAATCTAAATTAATATACAGGCGGAGGAAAAAACTCGAACGGTGGTTTGTTCATATAATATTTTACTGTCGTTCTTTATCCTAAAGTCATCTACGAAAAATCAGTTTAGAACTTCAAATCGTATTTTAAAATAGTATAAATTTCATCTTAAACTTTTCTAAATTTAGTTGTTTTATTGATTATACCATACTCCCAAATAATTATCTACCTACATATCCCAAAATTCTTGTTATCTTTCTGAAAACATACTTGTTAAATTATAAGTTAATTTTACTTATAATAATATTATTGATTTGTTATCGCCGCAATGTTATAATAAGACAAAAGACAAAGGTGGTTGAAATATGGCTAAAGATAATATCATAAAAGGCTTCGATAAATTTATTGAAGGCAAAAGCATTAATTCAGACGATGACTTCGATAATATTTTTGATGAATTTTTAAAACAGCACAAAATTATTCCGTATGAAACTCTTTCGGAAGAAGCTGCCGAGGATTCCTATGACTATTTAGAATTGGCGGAATCCGCGCTTACCAAAAAGCAGGCGCTTAAGTATGCCAAAAAGGCGGTGCAGCTTGACCCGGATAATATCGACGCGCAAATCACGGTTGCCCGGTTGACCGCCAATACAAACGAAGCATTATTAAAAAAGCTCAGGGAGCTTATAGACTCGGCTAATATAAAAATGGAGGCAGACGGTTGGTTTTCCGATGAGTATATAGGAGAATTTTGGGGCTTTCACGAAACCAGACCGTATATGAGATTGCGCACGGAGTATTTGGATGTACTTATTGATTGCTCTATGTTCGGTTTAGCCGTTAATGAATGTAAGGATTTGCTTAGGCTATGCGAAAACGAT
>JBJEOD010000417.1:0-4840 GCA_051880535.1 Acutalibacteraceae bacterium
GAGCTAAAACGCAAAAAACAGATTTATTCCTCGCTGCTGTTTGAGACGGTCAGAGAGATTGACGAATACAACCAAAGAAATTGCACAGATTACAGCTACGGTCAGTACGTAACGATTATTAAGCCGTATTTGAACCGCAGGCAGAGGAAGAAAAAATGAACGAGGAAAAAAAGCAATACCTTTCGCTCTATCTTTTGCAGAACGAAAAAATCCGCCGATTAAATGAGCTGATTTTTCAAAATCCTGAAAGAAAAGGCGAATACATACTAAAAATAAAAGCCGCCTGCGCCTTAAGAAGGGAAATTGAGGAAAAAATCGAGGCGGTGGACGGAGGCGTTTTAAGCGAGCTGTTATATTTAAAATATGTATGCGGCAAAACCCTGCTCCAAATAAGCTACGAGCTTAATTACAGCGTAAGGCATATTGAGAGACTGCACATAAAGGCGCTCCAAAGATTTGAAATGTAAGAGGAAATACTATCCTTCGGCAATTCTTTAATTGACAATTGCTCGGTTTAGCGGTATAATGCAGTTAATCAATAAAATATTATACTGCCACCGGGTAGTGAAATGCTAAAGCATTCGTTTACACATCGTTAGGTCTTTGAAGATGTGTATGCGGGTGCTTTTTTTGGAGGAAGCTATGAATCGAATCAAACGTTTATCTTGCTATTTTTCAAAGCTCGAGCTTGCTTTATGGATTTCCTCGGTTTCTCTTATTCTCATATCCTTTATGCTTTTTGACAGGGTGAATTATATAACTCTCATTGCTTCACTGATCGGTGCAACCTCTCTTATTTTTAATGCTAAAGGCAATCCGCTCGGACAATTGCTGATAATTGTGTTCAGCATACTTTACGGTATTATTTCCTTTACCTTTTCGTATTACGGCGAAATGATAACCTATCTCGGAATGACGGCGCCTATGGCCTTGTTCGCGCTTATTTCGTGGTTGAGAAACCCCTTTAAGGGCAACAGAGCCGAAGTAACGGTCAATAGCTTAAAGGTGGGCGAAATTATTTTTATGCTCATTCTGTCCGCGGGAGTTACGGTCATTTTCTATTTTATCTTAGATATATTTAATACTGCTAATATTATACCGAGTACGATTTCTGTAACAACCAGCTTTATGGCTGTTTATCTTACATTTAGAAGAAGTCCTTATTTTGCTCTCGCATATGCTGCTAATGACCTTGTTCTGATAGTTTTGTGGACGCTTGCAGCTATGACAAACAGAACATACCTGTCGGTCACAGTATGCTTTGCGATGTTCCTTATTAATGATCTTTACGGTTTTATAAACTGGCGGAAGATTCGGAAAAGGCAGCTGGAAAATGAAAGAAATAAGCTCATTAAACGGGACAATCGGTGCAATAGCTGTAAAAGCCTCCCTTGCCCTAAAGGGAGGGGGACCAACCGTTAGGTTGGTGGAGGGATTTTAACTTAACCTCAATTAATCGTCAGACCGTCGCACAATCGATTAGACCTGTTGCAGTCTCTCCATAGTTATAAGCCTTTCTTATTTTTGTATTTTTTCGCTTTACAAACGTTGAGGTCGGTGGTATAATGTAACAGAACAAACGTTCTCGAAGGAGGGGTTTTATGAAGGACAGGATTATTTTGCACTGCGACCTTAATAATTTTTTCGCGTCGGTATCCCTGCTTTTTAATCCGACCCTTGTAAATCTTCCCGTCGCCGTATGCGGCGATAAGGAAAACCGTCACGGAATCGTGCTGGCAAAAAACGAAATCGCAAAGTCCTTTGGGGTAAAGACCGCCGAGCCTATTTTTGAGGCGCAAAGAAAATGCCCCGAGCTTGTAATTCTGCCGCCGCTAATGGAAAAATACCGTGAATATTCAGGGCGGGCGCGCGAAATATACGCGCGTTACACCGATATGATAGAGCCCTTCGGAATAGACGAATGTTGGCTTGACGTGACGGGCAGTACCTTGCTTTTCGGGAGCGGCGAGGAAATCGCCCACAAAATAAGGCGGGATATCAAGCGGGAGCTGGGGGTCACGATTTCGGTGGGCGTAAGCTTTAACAAGACCTTTGCAAAGTTAGGCTCGGATATGAAAAAGCCCGACGCAGTCACCGTTATTTCAAAAGATAATTATAAGGAAAAGGTTTGGTGCCTGCCCGCGTCCGACCTGCTTTTTGCGGGAAGAAAAACCGCCGAAAAGCTGCGCTCCTGCGGGGTTTATACTATAGGAGACTTGGCTCTTTGCTCTGACGAAACGGTCACACGTCTTTTAGGTAAAAACGGCGCGGCGCTTAAAAGCTGTGCGTTGGGGCTTGATAATTCCCCCGTCGTGACCCCGACAAAGGACGATAAGCCTAAGAGCGTGGGACGGTCGGTTACCTGCTCGCACGATTATTCCGACCTTGCTTCGGTTTGGAGTACCTTTTTGACCCTTTCACAGTCGGTGTCGGATACCTTGCGCGGTCACGGGCTGTACGCTACAGGGGTGCAGGTGCATATCCGTACCGCCTCGCTTAACGTCAAGGAGTTCAGCCGCACCTACCCCGACTCAACAAACAGCGCCTATACTATTGCCGGCCGCGGAATTGAGCTTTTAAAGGAAAATTATAATTTCGCAGAGCCCCTGCGCTCGGTGGGTATAAGGGCGATAGGGCTTAAGGAATACGAAACCGCCGTCCAGCAGGATATTTTCGGCGACTGCAAAAAGAAAGAGGCGGAGGAAAAAATCGAAAATTCAATTTACGAGCTTAGAAAAAGGTTCGGAGACTCAAGCATTTCCCGAGCCTCGGCGGAGAAGGAATAAAATGTTCAGATATCAGATAACGATTATATAACCTTTGTAGGGGGCTGTCGCGTTAAGGTAAAATTGCATAAGTAAAAGGCCCCTTGCCTAAAGGGGGCTGTCACGGCAAAGCCGTGACTGGGGGATTTGGCTTGCAAAAGCCTAAATGTATCCCTCCACCGCCGTTCGGCGGTCCCCCTCCCGTAAGGCTTGGGAGGCTTTTTGTGTGAAATATCTTTAACGCGACAGTCCCGAGAGGAAGTTCGTTATTAATGAATAATGAATATTTGAATATAAGCGAGAACAACATGATAGGTTATTGGGTATGTTTGCGCCAAATCTTTTAATGTTCGGTAAACCATACCGTCAAATCCACCGTGATTGCCAACATAAAATAATTTCACATTATGATTTTCAATCAGGTTAATCAGAGTCGATCGTAAAATCGGCTCTATTTCTTTTGGTACACTTTTGTGTCCGAAAAAGGTACAGGTCATATCATCATCCCTCACAAATTACAGTATACTTGAATCAAGTATACAACAAACATTATAACACAAAACAATCTTAAAATATACTTAAATTAAGATTATTTGTGAGGAATTGTTATGAGAAATAAAGAAAACAAGCATCTCGGTATTGAAATAGATCCGTCGCTTCATAGGAAAATTAAATACATTGCTGAATATGAGGGACGTTCGATTAACGGTCAAATTCTTTATCTTGTGAGACAGTGTATTAAGAATTATGAGGCTGAAAACGGCGAAATACCCGAAGAAACAGAAAAATAATAAAATGGCAGACAAAATATCAAAATGTCATTTGATTTTCCTTGACAAACCATGTTTGTTATGATAAAATGAATAAGCCGCATATTGTGGGCTTATTAAAGCTGTGCCTTTTTGGGCGCACGCCCTCCGTAGCGAGACTGTATAAATGGCAGGTGTAATAAAAATGTACGCGATTATCGAAACAGGCGGAAAGCAGTACCGTGTTCAGAACGGCGACGTTATCTACGTTGAGAAGCTTAACGCCGAGGTTGACGAAGAGGTTACCTTCGACAAGGTTGTTGCCGTAAACAACAAGACCTTGAAGGTGGGCAAGCCCTATGTTAAGGATGCTTTCGTTAAGGGCACCGTTTTAAAGAACGGCAAGGGTAAGAAGATTACCGTCTTCACCTACAAGCCCAAGAAGAGCAGCTCCCGCAAAATGGGTCACAGACAGCCCTACACCAAGGTACAGATTACCGAAATCGGCTAATCTATGACAAGGGTAAGGTTTTTGGCTGATGAAAAGGGGCTTTACGGCTTTGAAATCAGCGGTCACTCGTCTAAGGACGGGGACGACGAGGTCGGAAGAATTGTCTGCGCGGCGGTTTCCTCTGCGGCGTATATGGCGGCAAACACCGTGACCGATATAATAGGCGACTTGGCTGAGGTCTTTATTGACGACGCTGTGATGCGCTTTTATGTAAAAAATCCGTCTGATTGTACGGTGAAGGTCTTAGAGGGGTTAAGGCTGCATTTGACTGAGCTTTCCGAGCAGTACGGCAGTAACATCACAATTCACGGAGGTGCAAGAAATGCTTAAGATTAACATTCAGTTATTCGCTCATAAAAAAGGTATGGGCTCTACTAAGAACGGCCGCGACAGCGAAGCTAAGCGTTTAGGCGTTAAGCGCGCGGACGGTCAGTTTGTTTTGGCGGGCAACATCTTAGTCCGTCAGAGAGGAACCCACATTCACGCGGGAAACAATGTCGGACGCGGTTCTGACGATACCCTGTTCGCACTTATTGACGGCAAGGTAAAGTTTGAGCGCGTAGGCAGAGACCGTAAACAGGTAAGCATTTACGCTGTTGAGCAGTAAGTTATAATCCGGGCGGCAAACAGCTTCCCGGATTTATTTTTTTATGAAAGGATTGGAATTTATGAAAATCTGTCATGTTTGTAAGGCGGAATGTGAGGATAATGCGGAGCTTTGCCCTGTTTGCGGCGCGGATTTAACCTTTAATATCGAAGAGGAAAATGCAGAGTCGGAGGAGATAATTTTAAATAAGCCTGTGCTTTTAGCGTCG
>JBJEOD010000418.1:0-4834 GCA_051880535.1 Acutalibacteraceae bacterium
AATTTCGGCATACTGTCAAAGGATGCATAATAAAAGGAATAATCGCCGTTAAGCATGGTTATAAGCTCGGAATCCTGTTTATTTCGGTAATATACTCCCTTGTGCAGTGCGGGTATTACGGTTGCCCGTGCAGGAAGCCTGTTAAAATGTAATAGCTTAGGATTTTCAAGCTCGGGATCCGCCGATATATTTATATCGTATTCTCTGTCTCGGTTTAAATAGCTCATATCTTTTCTCTTTTCTTATTAATTTACTATTTTGCTGATCTCTATTCACAAATTATTTTAACACCGCTTTCCGTTGTACAATCATTACCCACATAAACCGTAAAATCACCGGGTTCGACAGCCTTTTTAAGCTGTGAATTATAAAACGCAAGTTCTTCAAATCCAATATTAAAATCAACCTTTATCTCCTGTTATCCGATAAAAATAATCGGCACCATAATAGGATACGGAAGGTTTACAGCCGTGATTTCCGCATAAACACGATTTACGGGGGCAATATTTTCACCGACCGTAACTGAAAATTCGGTAGAAGATATTCCGAAAATTTGATGACAGGGTTGCGGGTAATCCAATGGGGCGGTACGGGAATAATCGCTGCATTGCCAGCCCTCGGGAAGCATAAGTTTAATTTGCAGTTTTTTCGGCTCCTGCGTATTTGTAGATTTGAATGTTAGCCTGACCTTTTTCACATCGCCGGACTTTACACGAGGAGTATCATTAAGCTCCACCTTAATTTTTACAACACGGCTGACATTTACATCATAAGAATAGGGTGAGAAATTCAAAAAATCCTCTGCCGAAAGCTTATTATATTTTGCAAGCTCATTATCGTCTACAACCGTTTCGGAGTCGGTAAATTCAAAATCGACTTCGTTTGCTTTCATTACATCAATTACCGTATTTGCAACACGGTTTGTTAATTCCTTACAGGTTTTCGGAATCTGGTAATTATACATTCCGTTAATACAAAGCGTGATAATACTGTCCCCGATAAAGCTTCTCCAATCCTCGGGAACTGCCTTAATTCCGCCGATAATTCCTAAAGTAGCTCCGACGGTTGCGGCAGTACAATCGGTATCGTCGCCGCAGTTTACGGCATAAATCATTGATTTTTTGAAATCTCCTTTTCCGTAAAGCAAGCCGATAACAACAAATCCTAAATTTGCAGGTGCTTGAAACCAACCTAATTCCCTGTTAAAGTCTACAACCCGATTTCTGGTTTCTTTGTAATCAATACCCTTATTGTAGCAATCAATAACCAAACGGACGGTTTTGGAAACAGCGCAATCGGCGGGTATTTTTTTAAGGCCTATTTCAAGAAGACGGTCTATATCGCTTTCAAGATAAGCCGCGCTTTGGATAGCGGCGGTAAATATTTCGGCATAGGTTCCTTCCGCCAAGCCGTGGTCTACCATAGCGTCCATAACCGCATATTTGACAGCAACATCAGGCACTCCGGGAGCCGCCCCCGCCCAAACCTCGCTTCTTATCCAAGCGCCGTTTGAGGTTTTCCACTTATCGTTGTCAACCTCGCCGCTCATAGGGGGCAGTAATCCTAACGAAAGATTATTCTTAGCTATTCCGTATTCATTAAAATGCGGAGCTATTCTTTCCAACCAATATTCCGCCAGTATATTGGCGGTGAGATTTTGTGCGCCGACTTGTTCTAAAGCACAGAGCCATACTAACTGTAAATCCAAATCATCATTAGGCAAGGGCTCGCCCTTCGGCGTAGTAAACCCCTTTATATCCAATAAATCATGGGTTCCTTCAAAAGGACCGCCCAAGGTGCCGCCGATGTTTTTTCCTATCCAACAAGCATACAGCTTGTCTAAATAGTCCTGTTTATTCAATTTCATAATGATACCCTCCTAAATTATTTCATGCTAAAATATTATATTATGCTTTCGGAAAATTCCGTCAAAATCATAGTTTCATATGCCTTCAGAGAAATTTTGCCGCTTACCTTTGTGTTATTTTCTAAATTCAACAACTCACGCTCTGTTTCGATATTTTTTTCTTCTTTGGTAAAGTTCTGAATAAAAATATATGTCTTTTCGCCGTCGGTTCTGCTGTGCGCAGTAACGCCCTCCGGCATTTTTCCGAAAAAAGCTCCGTCTATCCCGCACTCACAAAGCAAACGGGAGACAATCATATCCGCAAATGCGCCGTCGTCTCTGAACGCCTGATAATATGCTTTTCCGTCGCCGTAATTATTAACCGTAAACGCGGGCATTCCTGCATAAAAATCCTCGGTATATGTTGCTAACACCTCTGCTCCCTTAGCGTGAACAAGCTCGCAGTAATCAATTGCTTTATATTCCGTGCCGTCGGTGAGCTTGACCGTATTGACATCTTCAGGATAGAGTGTGTCAATTTCCTCGTTCCAGATTCCGAATACCTCCTTAAGTCCCGCTCCCGGGAAGCCTCCGGTATAGCAGAGGTCGTTTTCATTAACCATTGCCGAAATGTAGGTGAAGAGTAATGTTCCCCCGTTTTTAACAAAGCTCTTAAGCTTCTTTCCAAGGTCTTCCGAAACCGAATAGCGCATTGGCGCAATGATAAGCTTGTATTGGTCAAAGGAATCGTTTTCGCCTATTATATCGGTATTAACTCCGCGTTTCCAAAGCGGCGAATAATAGCTTTTTAATGTTTGCATTATCTTTTTATCATTTTTTGCAAAGCCCTCTGCGCTGTCAAGCATCCAATGATTTTCCCAGTCGTATAACATCGCGGTCTTAACCTCGGGCATTGTCCCGACAACGAAATCAAGACCCTTAAGCCTTTTTCCGAGGGCGGAAACCTCCTTAAAGACCCGAGTGTTTTCACTGCCCTCATGGTCTACAACGGCGCCGTGGAATTTTTCGGAAGAACCCCTGCTCTTTCTCCACTGGAAATACTGTACCGAATCAGACCCGTGCGCCACCCCCTGAAGTGCAGAAAGCTCATTCATTCCCGGTTTTTTAAGCTTATTGTAGGTGTACCAGTTAACACAGCTCGGAGTGCTTTCCATAATAAAAAACGGACGTTTTTTAAGAGAACGCATTAGGTCGTGCGCCATAGAGGTCTCAACTGCAATAGATATATCGTTTTTTTCGTTTCCGCTCCACAGCGGATATGAGTCCCAAGAAATAAAATCAAGAGTTTCAGCAAGCTTTCTGTAGCCGAGCCCATAATAAAAGCCCATTAAATTTGTGGTTATCGGTACATCGGGAGTATATTTCCTGACCGCCGCTATTTCCTCATTCATAAAATCCGCAGTTTGCTCGGTTATAAATCTCCGCCAGTCTATACTAAGTCCGTGAAGTCCGCTGTCTCCAAGCGGACCGGGCGGAACTATCTGTTCCCAATCGGTAAAGGTATGCGCCCAAAAGGCGGTCCACCACTCACGGTTGAGATTATCAAGCGTTCCGTATTTAGCTTTCAGCCAAACCCTGAACGCGGCACGGCACAAGGGGCAATAGCATTCGCCGCAGTATTCGTTGGAAATGTGCCACGCTATCAGCGCCGGATGGTCTTTATAGCGCTCGGCTAACTTTTCGTTGATTATCCGAACCTTTTCCCTGTAAATCGGCGAAGTATAGCAATGGTTTTCTCTCACGCCGAATTCGTTTCTGATTCCGTCCGAGCGGACGCGCAAAACCTCGGGATATTTTTGTGCGAGCCAGGCAGGTCTCGCCCCGCTCGGTGTAGCAAGTATAACCCTGCCGCCGGCATTGTAAATATCGTCCATTGCTTTATCAAGGAAAGAAAAATTAAAATGTCCCTCTTCCGGCTCCAAAGCGCTCCAAGCAAAAATGCCAACCGACATTTCGTTGCAATTTGCAAGCTTCATAAGCCGCATATCCTCGGATAATATATCAGGGCTTTCCTGCCATTGTTCGGGATTATAATCCGCACCGTGAATCATATGCGGATAGCTTTTAATAATAATGTCTCTCATAATAATATCACCTAACTGATAGCACAAAGCGGCGTGGTAAAACGAGCAGTAAAGCCGTATTCACCACGCCGCCGTTTTTTTAAATGATTTATGCGGAATTATTATTTGCTAAGCAGTGCTTGCTTTAAGGGTGTGATGTGCGCCGCCTGAACGGTATCGCTCTCATTAAGACCGAGAGCCGATTTGTCAATGTCAACGGCAACGCCTGCGGCGGCCTTTTTGACCCTTACAAGGTCTAAAATGTTAAAATATCCGTCGGTGTTCACATCGTAGCTAAGACTTGTGCTGACATTGTATTTTTGCGCGTCTGTAATAACATTGTCGCCGTACTGTACGGCGCTTACATTGCCCGCGATCGCACAAGCAGTAACCGCAACAAAGGCAACAGCCGCAAGTCCTTTTTTCATTTTATTCATTACCTGTTCCTCCGTTCAAATATTTTTTACAGATTTCGATTAAATACAGGTATGTACCTGCTGTCCAGCCGAGCATAGGCGGCATTTCGTACTCGTTTACGGTATTAATTCCGCCGTCTTGAGCATTATATTTCTCCCAAAGGTTCCCCGTTTTCTGATAGCAATCCTCGACCATTGAGGTAAACTTGACCGCGAGGCGAACTGCATCGTCCGTAAAGCCGTAATTGATAAGTCCTGCGGCGGCAACCATTTGCAGACACGCCCATGCGTTGGGATAATCCCACTGGTAATTTCCGCGCAGGTCATTTTTTTCGCAGGCGGTTATGCCGCATTTCATTTCAAGGCTAATAAGCCTTTTGTGAGCCGCGCCCGCCTCGCTTTGCGTCAGCATACCGACAAAAAGCGGGAAAAATGAGGCGGCGGAAAGAACAGGACTTAAGTTTCCGTTTGCAAAATTGTAATCGTAC
>JBJEOD010000419.1:0-4821 GCA_051880535.1 Acutalibacteraceae bacterium
AGAGGAGGACGGACGGTTTAAAATGAACCCGCCGCTCCGCTCTGAAAGGGATAAGCTTGCACTTATCGAAGGCGTTAAGGACGGCACAATAGATATGATTGCGACCGACCACGCGCCCCACTCGGTTGAGGAAAAGTCGCGAGGGCTTGAAAAGAGCCTTATGGGGGTTGTGGGTCTTGAAACCGCCTTTCCCGTGCTTTACACCTACCTTGTTAAAGAGGGCATAATAAGCCTTGAAAGGCTGATAGAACTGATGTCGCTAAACCCGAGAAAACGGTTCGGGATAGCGCAAACAGAGGATATTTGCGTATTCGCGCTCGACAGCGAATACACGGTTAACCCTGATGAATTTATGACTATGGGGCGCAGTACCCCCTTTGCGGGACGGCGCGTTTACGGCAAAAATCTTATTACGGTATGCGGAGGCAAAACAGTATGGCAGATAAAGTAAGAAAGAAATTAGTGTTAGAGGACGGCGCGGAGTATTACGGCTACGGCTTCGGCTGTGACTGCGAAAGGGTGTGCGAGATAGTCTTTAACACCTCGGTTGTAGGGTATCAGGAGATAATTTCCGACCCGTCCTATACCTATCAGGCGGTGGTTATGAGCTATCCGCTTATCGGCAATTACGGCATTGCGGACGAGGACTACGAAACAAAAGTCCCCACAATCGGCGGGCTTATCGTGCGCGAGTACAACGACCTGCCCTCCAACTTCCGCTATACAAAGACCTTGTCCGAGGTTATGGAGGAGTACAAAATCCCGGGTATTTCGGGGCTTGATACCAGAAAGCTTGCAAGGAGCATAAGGGATTTAGGCTCCCGCCGCGGCATTATAACCTCTGCCGATACCTCGGTGGAAGAAGCGCTGGAAAAAATTAATAACACCCCCGTACCCCACGACGCGGTAAGTAGGGTAAGCTGTAAAAAGCGCTGGTATTCAAGAACGGCTAATGCAAAATACAATGTTGTCGCCATAGACTGCGGAATAAAGCTTAATATTATAAGAAGTCTTAACGCGCGGGGCTGTAATGTTACGGTTATGCCGTATAATACAACAGCCGACGAGGTTATAAAGTGCAGACCCGACGGCATTTTCTTATCAAACGGCCCGGGAGATCCCGAGGACGTAACCCCCGTTATTGAGCTTGTAAGGAAGCTTCGCGGCAGGTACCCGATTTTCGGAATCTGTCTCGGTCATCAGATAATATCTCTGGCGGCGGGGGCGCATACCTATAAGCTTAAATTCGGTCACCGCGGCGGCAACCACCCCGTAAAGAACCTTGAAACAGGCAAAATTGAGATTACCTCCCAGAACCACAGCTACGCAGTAAGGGAGGAAAGCCTTGCGGGAACGGGGCTTACGGTTACCCACCTTAACATTCTTGACGGAACGGTTGAGGGCGTAAAGGACGCGGAAAATAAGATTTTCAGCGTGCAGTACCACCCCGAAAGCGCACCGGGACCGCAGGACAGCGCCTATCTTTTCGACCAGTTTATTGCCTTAATGGAGGATAAGTAAATGCCTAAAAGAACCGATTTAAAAAAGATACTTGTAATAGGCTCAGGTCCTATTGTAATAGGTCAGGCGGCGGAGTTCGACTACGCGGGAACTCAGGCATGCTTGGCTCTTAAGGAGGAGGGGTACGAGGTAGTGCTCTGCAACTCCAACCCCGCGACAATTATGACCGACACCACCATTGCCGACAAGGTTTATATGGAACCGCTGACCCTTGAATATTTAGCAAAGGTTATCCGCTATGAGCGCCCCGACGCGATTGTGCCCGGTATCGGCGGTCAGACGGGGCTTAACCTTGCAATGCTGCTTGAGAAAAAGGGCGTTTTGCGCGAGTGCAACGCCGAGCTTTTGGGAACGAGTAGCGAAAGCATTGAAAGAGCCGAGGACAGAGAGCTGTTTAAGGAGCTTTGCGAGGAAATAGGCGAGCCTGTTTTAAGCTCGGTTATTGCCGAAAATATGGAGGACGGCTTAAGGGCGGCAGAAGAAATCGGCTACCCCGTAGTACTCCGCCCCGCCTTTACCTTAGGCGGCACAGGCGGCGGCTTTGCGGATAACAGGGAGGAGTGTGCCGAAATACTGCGCGGCGCTCTCGAATTATCCCCCGTTCATCAGGTTTTGGTGGAGAAAAGCATTAAGGGATATAAGGAAATCGAATACGAGGTAATAAGGGACGCTAACGACACCGCGATTACCGTTTGTAATATGGAAAATATCGACCCTGTCGGTATTCACACGGGCGACTCAATAGTTGTTTGCCCATCGCAAACCCTTACTAATAAGGAGTACCATATGCTTCGCGACAGCGCCCTTAAAATAATCCGCGCCCTTAAAATTGAGGGCGGCTGTAACGTACAGTTCGCGCTGGACCCGCTTTCCTTTAACTACTATGTAATCGAGGTTAACCCTCGCGTTTCCCGTTCGTCCGCTTTGGCTTCTAAGGCGAGCGGCTACCCGATTGCGAGAGTTAGCGCTAAAATCGCGGTAGGTATGCACCTTGACGAAATTCAGCTTGCAAACACCCCCGCCTCCTTTGAGCCTGCCCTCGACTACGTGGTTACCAAAATGCCGCGTTTCCCGTTTGATAAATTTTCCTCTGCTAATAACAAGCTTTCCACCCAGATGAAGGCGACGGGCGAGGTAATGAGCATAGGCAGAACGATTGAGGAAAGCCTTTTAAAGGCGGCTCGCTCCCTTGAAATAGGTGTTAACCACCTTTATATGAAGAAGTTTGATTCTTTTTCAGAAGAAGAAATGCTTTCCTACATCGCCGACGGCACCGACGACCGAATCTACGCTATAGCCGAGCTTTTGCGCCGTAACACCGATTTGGGTCTTATATATGACGCGACCAAAATCGATATGCTTTTCCTTGAAAAGGTTAAAAATATCGTCGCTATGGAGCGCAAGGTAAAGGGAAATAAGGGCGATACAGATACCCTTTACACGGCTAAAAAGATGGGCTTTTCGGACGAGTTTATCGGCAAGCTTTGGGATATGAGCGGCGAGGAGATTTATAACATTCGCTGTGAGAAAAATATATTCCCCGTTTATAAAATGATTGACACCTGCGCCTCGGAGTTTGAAAGCTATATCCCCTATTTCTATTCGACCTACGAGGAGGAGAACGAGTCGGTAGTCTCGGACAAAAAGAAGATTATCGTTTTAGGCTCAGGCCCTATCAGGATAGGTCAGGGCGTGGAGTTCGATTATTCCACCGTTCACGCGGTAACCACCATTAAGAAATCGGGCTTTGAGGCGATAATTATTAACAACAACCCCGAAACCGTCTCGACCGATTACACCTGCTCGGACAAGCTGTATTTTGAGCCGCTCTGCACCGAGGACGTTATGAACATTATCCACCTTGAAAATCCCGTGGGGGTTATCGCTTCTTTAGGCGGTCAGACCGCAATCAATTTGTCGGACAGTCTTCACCGCCGAGGAGTTAAGATTATAGGCACCGACTGCGACGCTATCGACCGCGCCGAAAACCGCGATTTGTTTGAAAAGGTGCTTAAAGAGCTTAATATTCCCCAGCCAAAGGGTCAGGCGGTCACCAAAATTGAGGACGGAGTTCGGGCGGCAAAGGAAATCGGCTACCCCGTGCTTGTGCGCCCCTCCTTCGTGTTGGGCGGCAGGGCAATGCAGATTGTCGCCGACGAGGAGCAGCTGCGCCGCTATCTTCGCACCGCCGTTGAAATCGACGAGGACAAGCCCGTGCTTGTTGATAAATACATCTCGGGCAAGGAGTTAGAGGTTGACGCCATCTGCGACGGAACCGACGTGTTTGTTCCGGGAATTATGGAGCTTGTAGAGCGCACGGGTATTCACAGCGGCGACTCAATAAGTGTTTACCCGACCTTCAGTATAAGCGAGAAGACCAAGCAAACCATACTTGACTACACCAAAAAGCTGGGGTTAGGCATTGGAATAGTGGGGCTTTACAATATCCAGTTTATCGTGGATAAGGACGAAAACGTTTTTATAATCGAGGTAAATCCCCGCTCCTCCCGTACCGTGCCGTTTTTATCAAAGGCGACGGGCTACAGCCTTGCCGACATTGCCACACTTGTGATTTTAGGAAAATCGCTTAGGGAACAGGGCTTTGATAAGATTTACCCCGAGGAGAAAAAGCGCTGGTATGTAAAGGTTCCCGCCTTCTCCTTCTCAAAGCTAAGAGGACTTGACGCATATCTCTCCCCCGAAATGAAATCCACAGGCGAGGCGATAGGCTATGACGATAAGCTGACAAGAGCGCTTTATAAAGCACTTAAGGCAAGCGGAATGAGCGTTATGAACTACGGCACGGTATTAGTCACTGTAGCCGATAAGGACAAGGAGGAGGCTCTGCCCCTAATCCGCCGTTTCTATAATATGGGCTTTAACATTCAGGCGACCGAGGGCACGGCGAAATTCCTTAAAGCCAACGGAATCCGCACCCACGCGCTTAAAAAGATAAGCGACGGCAGTAACGAGATCCCGAACGCCATAAGGCAGGGCTATGTGACCTATGTTATCAACACAAGGGATATGAATTCCTCGGGCGTGCTGTCCGACGGTCACGAGATTCGCCGCTGTGCGGTTGAGAACAACGTCACAATGTTCACCTCGCTTGACACCGTTAAGGTTCTGCTTGACGTGCTTGAGGAAACCACCCTCGGAATCTCGACCATTGATGCGTAATAGGTTTGATTATAAATGGCCCCGCAAGCCTTACGGGGGCTGTCGCGGCAATGCGCCCCTTGCCTAAAGGGGAGAGGGCCAACCGTTAGGTTGGCGAGGGGATTCCCGTGACTGGGGGAT
>JBJEOD010000420.1:0-4816 GCA_051880535.1 Acutalibacteraceae bacterium
CGGTATAAACAGTGAGCAGGTCTTTCTGCCCTACACTCCCAAGGACGTGTTTTCCGCCTGGAAAGAAAAAAACGGTATCGGGGACGAGGTTACGCTTATAAAGACGGAGATTGAGGATAATTCGACCACCGAAAAATCAGAGGAAAACGGCGTTGAGGTATACAAGCATACTATGGGCGATTATTTTATCCTTAATATCACGGTTTCAAAAAGCCTTGAAAGCTATTACTCCGCTTACGGCGAAGCTTTACTTAAAGAATCGCTTGAAAAAACCATGACGGAATATAACGGAATCGAGTTTGACGAATATCATTTGTATTTGGAGTGATTTTTTTGAAAAAGAAAGTGATTTTGCTGCTGTGCGCTGTATCATTATTTATGCTTTTTCCCTTTCCCGCAAGCGCAGACACGGGACCTAAGCCGTCGGTAAAGGTAAGCTTTAAAAGCTTAGGCGACGAATTATGCTACGCCACCCTCCTTTCAAAAACCGAATCAACAGGTCCTGCAAGCGTCTGGGACGGCACTAAAGAGGACGCCCGCCACAATGAAAACGAATACTATTCATATTCCGAGCTTGATTACAAAACTTGGAAAGCCTTTGTTGATTATGAGGATTCGGACGGGTTTTACTTTCTCCAACTCGGCTGGCGGATTAATGAAACAAAGAGCCTTGACTGGGCATATTATCCGCCCGAGGTTTTTAAAATACTTCTCTACTTCCCCGAAAGCAATACCTTTGCGATAAGCAAAATTTACGAGCGTTACGCCTTTGACAGCTATTTTACGGTTGATATGAGCGGCTCGGTAATAGCCGCCGTTGACCGACCCGAATACACAGAGGAAACAAATTCCTACAATGAAATCGGCATAACGGCGGAAAAATCCTATAATATTAAACAAGAAATTTTATCCCTTATAATCCGTATTGCCGTTACTGTTATGCTTGAAGCGGCTATAGCGCTTATATTCGGCTACCGAAATAAAAAACAGCTTTTGCTTATTTTCAGCGTTAACGCCGTAACCCAACTTATGCTTAATATTTCGCTTAACGCGGCGTTTTTAAAATCGGGTTATTCGGAATATATTATCACCTATGCCCTTTTGGAGCTTGCAATATTTATTGCCGAGGCGGTTATTTACTCCGCTATTTTAGACCGTCTTTCCGACAAGCCCAAGGGGCTAAAGAGTTGCCTGCTTTACGCCCTTTGCGCCAATGCCTGCTCCCTTGCAGTCGGGTTAGGGCTCGCAAGGCTTGTGCCCGTAATCTTTTAAAATAAGACATATAAAAAACGCGCCGAAAGACGACGCGTTTTTTGTTGCCCCTAAGCGATAAATTTTCGGGGGCGCTGTTTCTTAATCAAGTCCCAAGGTCGAAAGCGGCGCGGCGGAATGTCCGTTTTTAAATACCTCAAAGTGCAGATGGCTCTGATCCGCACATTCGCTCGGTACGGCAGTCACCGTTCCTATTATATCTCCCGCAGTTACTGTGTCGCCCTCTTTTACCTTAATGTCCTTTAAGGCGGCGTATTTGGTGACAATACCGTTACCGTGGTCGATTGTAACCGTCGTTCCTAACAAGGCGCTTTCCTCAACTGCGGTTACCTTACCGTCCCCTGCAGCGCTGACCGATGTGCCGTCCTCACAGGCGATATCAATACCCGTGTGAATTCGCATATCCCCGTAGGTCGCGGAATACTGCAATTGCTTTTCGCTGTAGTCCTTAATTACCTCTCCTCCTACAGGCATACTGAAAACGACCGCCTGAGTACCGCTTTCCACCTTAGAGGAAGCACTGTCCTCCGAGGTATACGGCTCGTCGGAAACCGTCTTGCCCGCCTCCTCTGACGAGGTTTGTATGGGCGGCTCGGATATTATACTGCTTTCGGGGGAAGAATAATCCGAGTTATAGGAGCTTGTACCGCTGTTGTTATCCGTACTGCGTTTTTTAATATTTGCCGCCGCAAACCACGACGCTCCGCCCAGCGCTAACAAACAGCAGGCAATAATTATATAAAAGGCAGTCGAGCCTTTAAAGCTTGATTTTGAACGGTATTCCGAATATTTCATTGTTATTTTCCTTTCCATAATTAACGGCTTGATAGTTGCCTTAATATTATTAACAGATATACATATTATATTCCCTAAAAATTTAAAAACCGTTCATAGAAATGAAAAAATTATGTTTTAATATATAAACGTAGCGAAAAGGGAGCCGCACCCGTTTTGCTATAATTTCTCTTTTAACAAAGAGAAGTTCTCTCCTCAAACCCCTTAAAAGTGAAAAAGAGCCGTGCAAACGGCTCTTTTTCACTTTTATAGGCATTTTTTTAAAGCTCAAGATATTTTATAAGATTGGGAATCTGCGATTCAAAATCAACGCCGTTCCGCGGGTCCGTACCGCTTTCCATAGTCCTTTTTATACAGCCGCAGGTGAAATTAGCGGCTATCTGCGCCGCCGCCTTAAGACTGCGGTCATTAAGCAGAGCCGCGGTAAGCGTGCTTGCAAAAACGTCCCCCGTGCCGTGATACGCGGCGTTAAGCCTTTCCGAAAAGACATACGCCTTGCTTTGACCGTCGTAAACGGCGGCACCGATTTTTCTGTCGTCAAAATAAACGCCCGTCAAAACAATTTTTGAATGGGTTTTTAGATAAAGCCCCTCCAGAAGCGTGTTGATATAGTCCTCGGTGTAGGGACCCTCCCTGTACTGCACGCCCAGCATCAGCGCCGCCTCGGTGATATTAGGGGTAATAATATCCGCCTCGGCGCAGAGCTTCAGCATATAACGGGGGTAATCGCTGTCAAAGCCACTGTAAAGACATCCGTTGTCCGCCATAACGGGGTCGCAGATAAAGACGGTATCCTCTCGGCTTATAAGCCGCGCCGCCTCCATAACTATATAAATCTGCTGTTTTGAGCAGAGATAGCCCGTGTAAACCGCGTCAACGGTAATATTTTCAGCCTTCCAATGCCGAGCAATCGGGAGAATATCAGCGGATAAATCCCTTAACGTATAGCCCTTAAAACCGCCCGTGTGGGTGGATAAAACGGCAGTCGGAATAACCGCGGTCTCAACCCCCGCCGCCGAAATAATCGGCAGAGCGACGGTAAGCGAGCATCTTCCAAAGCAGGAAATATCGTGTATGGCGGCGGCTCTTTTATGTGACATTAATTTTCACCACTTAAATCTTTTTAGGACAAATATCGGAAAGCACGCAGGCTTCGCAATGCGCCTTTCTCGCCGTGCAAATGTCCCGCCCGAACAGCACCGTTCTGTGGCAGAAATCGTTTGATTTTTCCGGCGGCAAAAGCTTTCGCATCTGCTTTTCTACTAAAGCCGGGTTTGTAGTTTCAACAAGCCCTAACCGGTTGCAAAGCCTTATAAAATGAGTGTCGGTCACCACAGCGGGCTTGCCGTAAATATCACCGCAGACAAGGTTTGCGGTCTTTCTGCCGACTCCCGGTAGGGTGGTAAGCTCCTCGATAGTATCAGGAACTTTACCGTCAAAGCGCTCGGTTATAGCCTTCCCTATCGCAATTAAATCCTTCGCCTTTGTTTTATAAAGTCCGCAGGTTTTTATAAGCTCCTCAACACGGGATAACTCGGCATAAGCCATACTATTGGGGTCGGGAAATTCCGCGAAAAGCGCGGGGGTCACCATATTAACCCTTTTATCGGTGCATTGGGCGGACAGGCGTGTAGCGATTAGCAGCTGAAACGCGTCGGTATAGATAAGGGAGCAAATCGCCTGCGGGTAAAGCTTTTCAAGCCTTTCCACCGCCGCGACCGCCCTTTCCTTCTTACGCATTTGAGGACTCCAGCTTGAGATCATTAGGTTTAATAAGCTTCAATCTTCTCATACCCTCGGAAATTCCCAAGCAGATAGCCGCAGGCAGAACAAACTGCATTAAAATTATTTCAAGCATTGTAACCGCGGGTGAAAAGCCCGCCGCCACCATACTGTCGTAGGTCATAAACTGACCCACAAGTCCCGCCGAGCCCATACCCGAGCCTACGGGATTGCTTACCATTTTAAGGACAGCCGAAGAAATCGGTCCTAATATCGCGCTCGAAATAATCGAAGGCAGCCATATAAGCGGATTGCGGACAATATTAGGTATTTGCAGCATTGAGGTGCCTATACCCTGAGCTATAAGCCCGCCGACCTTGTTTTCACGGTAGCTTATTACCGCAAAGCCCACCATATTGCAGCAGCAGCCTATGGTAGCCGCTCCTGCCGCGAGACCCGTAAGTCCCATTGAAATGCCGATAGCCGCCGAGGATATTGGCAGGGTTAAGAGTATTCCCATAACCACCGAAACGACGATACCGCCTATTATCGGGCTGTTTTCAACATTGATGTTGACAAGCGCACCCACCCACTTCATAGCGGTGGAAATGTAGGGGCCTACAAAATAGCCCGCCGCCGCGCCTGTTAAAATACAGCAGATGGGGGTGACGATAATGTCCACCTTTGTCTTTCCCGCAACCAGCGCGCCGATTTCGATAGCGATATACGCCGCGATAAAGGCGCCGAGCGGCTCACCGGGCGCGCCTACGGTATACGCCTCCTGCGCGATTTTCGGGAACGCGCCGATCATACCCGCTACCGCCGCCGCAACGGTGGTAAGGGGCGCGGCTTTAAGCTTGCAGGCGACGCCAACGCCTATTCCCGCGCCCGTCAGGGTCTTTGCGACGTTGCCCATTGCGGTGAGGTATTCACCGACAAGGTTCCCGCCGACCAGCTTTCCTATCTGACAGATTATCGTGCCGATTATAAGGGTCGAAAACAGCCCGTACGCCATACCTGATAATCC
>JBJEOD010000421.1:0-4793 GCA_051880535.1 Acutalibacteraceae bacterium
CTATATTGGTACTGCTTTTATTCGTGCTTCTCATATTCAGCAGAATTTCGAATAAGAAGCAGAAGATATAAGGGAGGGGGAGCAGAATGAAAAGCAAGCTGCTTGCAAGGAGCATAAAAAATCCAAAGAAAATTATTCTCAACATATTTTTAGTCATGTTTTTCATAGGTATGGCGTACATATTTATGTTCCCCGTGCTTTATATGATAAGCGTGGCAATAAGGGAGCCTACCTCGGTAAATGACCCGAGCGTGGTATGGATACCCAAAACCATTTCAATAAGAAGTATTACCGACACTCTGGAAATTATGGATTATTGGAACTCGTTGGGGCTTACCCTTAAAATTACGATAGGCTCAACCCTTGCCTCCTTAATTTCCTGCGTGCTTACGGGTTATGGACTTGCGAGGTACAATTTCAAGGGGCGTGGCTTTGTCTTCGCGCTCTTACTGCTTACCATTATTATACCGCCGCTCAGCATTATTAACGGCAGCTATATCAATTTCCGTTACTTCACCTTCGGCGGGCTTTTAAAGCTGTTCGGCGGGGCGAGCATAAACCTCTTAAATACCGAATGGACCTTTATCCTGCCGGCCGTCTTCGGGGCGGGACTTAGAAACGGGCTGTTCATCTTCATCTTCCGCCAGTTCTTCATCGGTATGCCAAAGGAGCTTGAAGAGGCGGCATATATAGACGGCTGTAACGCCTTTTCCACCTTTGTCCGCGTCATGCTGCCCAACTCCCGCTCGGCGTTTATTACGGTTATGCTTTTCTCCTTTATCTGGCATTGGAACGATTACTATTCCGCGGCGGTTTACTTTATTGAGGGCGTAAAGCCGCTGTCGGTTACCCTTTACAATTTGCAGTCCTTGCTCTCTCAGGCAAGCCTCGGTATGGGCAACACAAGCCCCTATCTGCTTCGAACCTATATCCAGGCGGGCGCTCTGCTCTGCGTTCTGCCGCCGCTAATCCTCTACATCTTCACCCAGCGCTATTTCACCGAAAGCATTGAAAGAACCGGTATTGTGGGCTGATTGGTAATACGGAGTTGAAAAAAATGTTTAAAAACGTAACTTTGGAAATGAGCCTTAAACCGTTCAAAAAAACAGATGATGCTTATATTGAAGGGGTTTGCCGAAAAATATTCAGACAGTGGTATCCGCTTCTTAAAAACCGCGAAACCATTTCGGTTATGATGTGGACGGCAGACGGCAGTGAAATACTTGATTATTCGGGAAATTTGGACGATACCTTTGAGTGGTGCTGTTATATAGGCACGGCGAACCGCGAAACGGCGACAGATAAGGACCGTCCCGACCTTTCAACCCATGAAAAAAAGCGGGTTTATATGGATAATCCGCCTGTTATGACCTACCGTATTCTGAAAAAAATCATTTCGTGCTTAAAGGCGGAGGGAAAACGCCTTTTCCCCGATTCTAAAATTACCGTTGGGGAAACCTTTGATATAGGTCCCGAGTTTGCTGTTTCGGATTTCAAATATAAGCGGCACAGGGAAATCTGCACGGGAAGCTCCCTTGATGACTGTGCAATGGTGGATTCAACCGCCGTGCTTGAGGGGGATTCCTATCATTACGCCGCTTTCCCGAACGGAATTCCAAAGGGTACTCCGTTTGGACTTTTCTTAGGTAAGCAGGCAAATATATTCTTAAAGGAAATGGGATACGATTACCTTTGGTTCTCAAACGGGTTAGGCTTCAGCGCCGACCCGTGGAGTATGGAGGGTAAAATATTTGACGGCGAGAATTTTCACATATCTCGCCTTGACGAAACCAAAAGGGCGGTTTTCGATTTTTGGAAATCCTTTCGTGAGGGCTGTCCCGATATTCCCGTAGAGACAAGGGGAACCAATAATTCCGTCGGCATAGATTACGCTACCGACGGAGTACCGATTTACGATATATACAACGCGGGGTTTAATATGATGCCCCCGCCCAATTCTCCGTGGGCGGCGCTCAACGATAATTTCGGTCTGGAGCTTATGGGTCATATGTCGCGTATATGCGGCTATCCGAAGGACGATATTTTATTCAGATATTACATTCACGATCCATGGTGGGTAAACAGTCCGTGGTACGACCGCTACGACAACAACCCGCACGATATATATCTGCCTATGGCGGTAAGCCGTATTAACACCGACGGAAAAACCGAATCGGCTAACGTACTTAACGTGCTTTCGATTGATAATTCCTTCGGCGATATGCCCGACTGCTGTGTTAACGAGCCGCTTCCGCACTTGCTGAAAGCGGAAAAGGAATGTGCGGACGAGGCGGCACCCTTTGTATGGGTTTATCCTATGCGGGAATACAGCACCTCGAACGACGGGGCGCTTTTGCGCGAAATGTACTTCAGCGATAACTATATATGTAACGCTATCAATAACGGCTTTATGCTCAACTGTGTGGTCTCCACCGATATTTTTTTGAAAACAGGGGTCGATACATACAGAAAAAGCGTGTTAATTTCACCCGCACCGATTAATAATGCGGTTAAGGAACGGCTTGAAGACTTCATAAATGCGGGTATAAGGGTTATTTGCTACAGCAGCTCCGATTTTAAAGGGTATCTGCCAAAGGGCTGTATTGCGCTTGATATTAATAAGGACGTTTCCGAAATATTTAAAGCAATCGCCTACTTCGGGTACAGCGTAAAGCACAAAAAGCTTTGCGCTGACGCAAAGGTGCCCACAATGACGGTTTCAAGGTTTGACAACGGCTTTAATTTTTCGGTTTATAATACCAATACCACTACCGAGACTCACCTTAAATTTCCCCTCGGCGCGCCTATACTTATGTGCGGCGAGACGGAAATAAGGGACGGACATTCGGTTTATAGGTTTTCGCGCAGTGAACACAGGGAATGTCGCTTTTTCGTGGCACAGGATTCGGGGGTTATAGGCGTAAGGGAGCAGACCCCGCTTTCTCCCTCAATTCACCGCAGAATAAAGCTGAGGGGGCTGAACGACGCCACGGTTTACTTCTTCCCCGAGACGGATTATGCCGAACGGGCGGCGGCAGGTCCCGCGATTCCCTTCGGTCAGGACTCCACTCCCAAATACGACCGGAGCTGGAAGCTTATTAATGATGAAAAATACGGAAGTTATTTGTATGCCGAGCATATTACAGGCGATTTTGACTTTTTTATGCCCCGCGTAAAGGTTTTTTAAGATGAAAAAAGCGGCTTGTCTCAAAAAAATAACATCTCTGCTGTTGATGTCGCTTTTGCTGGTTTTGTCCGCCTGCTCTCCTCAAAATCCCTCTGCTTCCTCGGACGCTTCCGAGAATGATAATTCCGCGGACGGCGTTTTTACCGTAAAGGAGCCGTCCGGTATTACCGAAAGGGTAGGCGGCGGAGAATTCGGCTTTGATACATCGGCTGAGGACAACACAAAGGCTTTCCTGCGTGCGGTAAAATATCTTAAAAAGCACCCCTGCACCGAGCTTTGTCTCGAAAAAGGGGTTTATCGCTTTGCGCCGAAAAAAAGAATTGAGATAAGCGGAGTTGAAAACGCCGTAATAAACGGCAACGGCGCGGAATTTATTTTTTCAAACGAAAATTATTTTAATGTGCTTTCCTGCAATACCCTGGAAATTAAAGATTTAACCGTTGACTGGGACTGGGAAAAGGGAGGACGTTTAGCCTCGGTCGCCCGTGTTTATGAAATTTCGGGCAGTACGGTAACCTTTGAATTCCCCGAAAGCGGCGCCGCAAAGCAGGCGGCGGACGAGGTATGGCAGACAATGAATCAGCTTGACCCCGACACCCTTACTCCGGGCTGTAACGGCGGGGCGGAGTACTGGGAGCTTTCTTCCCTTATTACCGATAAAAAATATCTGGGAAACGGGCTTGTTTCGGTGAATTTCGGCGCGGATAATTTAAGCCACCTTGAAGCAGGGCAGGTTTATCTTTTAAGGCACAGGCTTTATTCCTCCGCCGTGTTTTATACGGGCGAAAAATCTGAAAACATTACCTACCGCGATATTAATATTTACGGCGCCTACGGCTCGGGCTATGTGGCGGGCGGCGGCGCGGGCTATATGCTCTTTTCGGGAATTACAATCGGACTGCGCGAGGGTACGGAGGATAAGTACAGAATTTCCACCACCGTAGACGCCTTCCATATTGCCGATACAATGGGGCATTTTATAATTGAAAACTGCGACATCAGCTTTCAGGGGGACGACTGCCTTAACGTTCACGATAATGTGGGAGTTTTGCAAAATATGAGCGGCAAAAAAATAACCGTTTCCTGTATGCAGTCCGAGCCTTTTAAAAAAGGTGCGCAAATCGCCTTTAAAAGTGCGGAGGATTTTTCCGATTATCCCGTTACGGCAACCGTAAAAAGGGCGATTCCGCTTTTGGGGAAGACCGTGCTTGTCCTTGATAAGGAGGTAAGCGATATACCCGAGGTAGCCATCGTATACAACAGCGAAAACGACAGCGGAAATTATATTGTACGAAATAATTATTTTCACGAGTGCCGTGCGCGGGGCTTGCTTTTAGGCTCGGACAACGGGCTTGTTGAAAACAACCGATTTTATAAAACTCAGGGAGCGGCGCTCCGTGTTTCGGTCGATATAGGCGACAGCTGGATGGAGGGAACGGGAGTTGATAAGCTTGTTATCCGCAAAAACAGCTTTGACGGCTGTAATCTTAATGACTGGTCCTCTGTTATCGAATTTGTATCGAATTACAAGGGAAGTATTATAAACGGCAATTGCTTTAATAATATAGAGCTTTGCGATAACTCCTTCTCGGAGTTTCCGAGCCTT
>JBJEOD010000422.1:0-4786 GCA_051880535.1 Acutalibacteraceae bacterium
GCAAAATGAAAATAAGGTTTGCAAACGGTAAGGAAATATCCGAAAGCGAGGTGATACAAAATGAATAATGCAGATAACAAAAGAACAGTAACAATAATCCCTGCCGATGAGCGAAAACAAACAAGGGTTCAGCCCGGGCAAAAATTAAAGGTTGCGGCCTACTGCCGAGTTTCTACTGATGACGAGGACCAACTAAACAGTTACAGGGTTCAAATGGACTATTATACAAAGCATATTATGAGCAATGATAACTGGGAGTTTGCAGGTATCTATGCAGATGAGGGTATTACAGGTACTCAGGTTAGAAAGCGTGCACAGTTTCTTAAGATGATTAAGGACTGCGAAAAGGGCAAAATTGATATGATTCTCACAAAGTCGGTTTCCCGCTTTGCCCGAAATATTGTTGACAGTATTTCCTATGTCAGAAGGCTCAAGGCGATGGGAATTAGCATATACTTTGAGGAACAGCATATTGATTCACTCAAAGAAAAGAGTGAGGCGTATATAGGCATATTCAGTGCTATAGCACAAAGCGAAAGCGAAAACATAAGCGGCAATGTACGTTGGGGTATTTTAAAAAGAATGGAAAACGGCACTTACTCCTCTAAAATGGATATGTTCGGTTACCGCAGGGATAAGGTTACAAAAGAGGTATATATTGTGCCCGAAGAAGCCGAGGCAGTAAGGATGATATACAGATGCTTTTTAGACGGAATGAGCACACATCAAATTGCCAAAGAGCTTGAAAAGAACAATATTAAGACCTATAACGGCGGAGATAAATGGCATCAAAGCACGATTATGAATATTTTGCAGAACGAAAAATACTGCGGAGATGTGATGTACCAAAAAACATATATCTTAGACTGTCTGAGTAAAAAACAAATTGTTAACCACGGCAAACGAAACAGGTATCTTGTTTCCAACGATCATGAGCCGATAGTAAGCAGAGACTTATTCTATGCCGTTCAAGCCGAATTTGCAAGGCGTAAAACCAAAAGAAGCACCTCCGATTTAGCCAAAACTGGTATTGGCAGATACAGCAGTAAATATGCTTTTTCCGAACTGTTAGTCTGTGGGGACTGCGGCGGTCATTTCAGGAGAAAGACAGTAAAAAAGAAAAACGGCACAATGCACTACTGGAGGTGCATTAACCGTCTTGATTATGCAGATAAATTTTGCTCAAATTCGGTGGGCTTTGAAGAGAATGCTTTAAAGGATGCAGTGTGCAGGGCTTTATCCGAAATTATTAAGAAAAGAGCCAACGGAATGGAGCTTGTAAAAAGCCATTTAGTGTATGTTGCCTCTGCGGATGATAAGTCGGATGATTTGTATTTTATTGATAAAGCAATAAAGGATGAGGAGCAGCATATAGTCGAGCTTGCAAACTTGGCAATGAAATCGCCCAATAACCGAGACAATTATGAGGCGGCAATTTCGGACTGCACCGACAGAATAAAGGTACTTCGTGAAGGTCGGGAGGAAATATTAAGACAACTGAATTTCAACGAAGCGGCAAAGGCTGAAATCCAGCGAATAGAAAACTATCTAACCGAAGACCGAGCCGTTGTCACCGAGTTTGATGACTGCACAGTCAGACGGCTTGTTAACAGTATTTCGGTTTCAAAAGATATGGAACTTACGATTTATCTTAAAGGCGGATATGAGGTAGAGGAAAAATATTCGCCACTGAAAAATACGGCACAAATACAGAAAAACTCGGCGTAAAATCTCATAAAAACCTTGTAATATCCATGCTTTTGTGGTAAAATACAAATGTTAAGAAATTCGGGGTATTTTGTGCCTTAAAACATAGATTTATGAGTAGTTCTTTTTTGAACACCCATCACAGTCGAGAGCCTCGACACGCAGACGCGTAGTTGAGGCACTTCTTTTTTTGCAGTTTTTTCTCTCGCGTCGAAGCAGCATCTTTTTTGCTGCCTGTTAACAACCGAGTGCCTCGGTACGCAGACGCGTATTCGAGGTGCTTCTTTTTCGCGGTTTTTTCTCTCGCGTCTAAGCGGCATCTTTTTTGCTACATCTTTACAGTCGCGTGCCTCGACGCGCAGACGCGTAGTTGAGGCACTTATTTTTTGAAGTTTTTTTCTCGCGTTTTAACCTTTTTGCCGTATTTCAGCCGATTTTTGTTGCAATTCGAGAGCTTTTGGTATATATTAATAATGTATGTCTGAGGTGAAGTAAATGGACTTTTTAAACAGCGCGGCGGCAACTCCGCTCGGGCGTCTGCTTTTAAGCGGAGCGGTCGTGAATTTTGTGCTTGTAATACTCGGCAGTCTTTTGGGACTGCTGTTTAAAAAAGGAATTCCCGAGAGGGTACGCACCACCTTAATGAACGGAATGGCGCTCTGCGTTATTTACATAGGCGTGACGGGACTTTTTGAGGAAAATACGAACATAATAATTATAATTCTTTCCTTTGCGGTAGGTGCTGTTGTAGGCGAGCTTATTGACCTTGACAGGCGGATTAATAATCTGGGCGAAAAGCTGGAAGAAAAATTCAATAAAAACGGCGGCAACACCAAAATAGCCGACGGCTTTGTCACCGCCACCCTGCTTTTCTGCGTCGGAGCTATGTCGATAGTAGGCTCTGTTAACAGCGGAATTTCGGGCGATAACTCCACCCTTTACTCAAAATCGGTAATCGACTGCGTATCGGCTATGGCGTTTACCTCAAGTCTCGGAATCGGTGTTATGCTTTCCGCCTTTCCCGTTATCATTTTAGAGGGCGGCGTAACCCTTTTAGCGTCGGTGATTTCTCCGTTTCTTACAGACGCGGGGATTGCAAATATGTCGGTCATAGGCTCGTTGCTTATAATAGCGCTTGCGCTTAATATGCTGGGGCTTACCAAAATCAAGGTTATGAACTATCTTCCCTCAATGCTTCTTCCTCTTATAATATGCATTTTTATTTAGAAGCCTGAAAATACAGGAAATAAAGGTGAAACGAATGGCAAAAAACAGGACTAAAAGACAAAAGGCTATAATAAAGCGCCGCATATTTTTAACCTGCTCGGCGGCTGTGCTTATCGCAGTAATTGCCCTTGTGGCTTTTTCGGTAAACGCTCTGCTTAAAATAGGCAATAAGGGCGGCGACACAAGCTCTAAAACCGACAGCGGCAATTCCTCTGATGTTTCGAGCGAAACCATGCCCGAAACCACCGCCACGGTCATAAGCACGGGCGACATTATGGTACACTCAACCCAGCTTACAGGGGCTAAGACCGCGTCGGGCGATTATGATTTCAGCGCCTTTTTTAAGGAAGCCGCGCCGTATTTTAACGCGGCTGATTTGGCCGTTGCAAATCTGGAGGTCACCTTCGGCGGTACCGAATCGGGTCAGTACAGCGGCTATCCCGTCTTCAACACGCCCGACAGCCTTGCCGACGCAATTAAAAGCTCGGGGCTTAATTTCCTTATAACCTCCAACAACCACGCCTACGACACAGGACTCTACGGTCTTAAGCGCACCGCGCAGGTGCTAAAGCAAAAGGGCATCGAGTTCACAGGTACAAGGGAAACCGAACAGGACCCCTCCTTTGTTATAAAGGAAATAAACGGAATTAAAATCGGTATCGCAAACTACACCTATGAAACCTCAGGGCAGACCGCGGGGCGCAAATATTTAAACGGAGCTATAATCGCCGAGGAAGCGAACAGTTTAATCAACAGCTTTTCCTATGAGCGTATCGACAACTTTTATTCCGAAGCCGCCGCTGTTATAACCGAAATGAAATCGGGCGGCGCGGATTACATTCTTTTCTATATGCACTGGGGCAACGAGTACAAGACAAGCCCCGACACCTGGCAGAAAACCATTGCCCAAAAGCTTTCAAACCTTGGGGTTAATATGATAATCGGCAGTCACCCGCACGTTATTCAGCCTGTGGAGCTTATCCGCTCGGAGGACGGCGAAAGCACGACGGTATGCGTTTACTCAATGGGCAACTGCGTTTCAAACCAGCGTCAGGAGCTTATGGACAGCTGTCCCACGGGCCACACCGAGGACGGAATGTTATTCAGCTTCACCCTAAAAAAGAACGGCGACGGCACGGTTTTAAGCAGTATTGACCTCATTCCGACCTGGGTTAACAAATATAAGGGCGGCAGCGGCTATCTTTACACGGTATATCCCCTCGAAAACGCCGAGGACGGCAGTACAAAGTACTCGCTTGACTCGACTGCGGCGGGCAAAGCCGCAAAATCCTACGCCCGCACTAAGGAAATAGTCGCGGCGGGGCTTTCCGAGTGCCAGCAGGCAATCGGCTGTGAGATTACATTCAAATAATTATTTATATAAGGAACGGTGCGCAAATGATTGACAAGAGCATTAAAAAGCTTGTTTGCTACGGGCTTGAAAAGGGACTTTTTACAGAGCGTGACAGAATATACGTCACCAACCGTATTCTCGAAATTTTAGGGCTTGACGAGTTTGACTGCGACGAGAATTTTACAAACGTAAATCTTGAAGAAACCCTGAAGGAGCTGCTTGATTTCGCGGTGCAGAAGGGAATTATTGAGGACAGTATAGTATACCGCGACCTTTTTGACACCAAGCTTATGGGTGCTATGATGCCACGCCCCTCCGAGATTACAAAGAAATTCGACGAGCTTTACAAGGACTCCCCTAAAGCTGCTACCGATTATTTTTATAAGCTTAGCTGTGACAGCGATTACATAAGACGCTACCGCGTAGAAAAGGACATTAAATGGGTCACCTCCACCGAGTACGGCGACCTTGATATTACGATAAACCTTTCAAAGCCCG
>JBJEOD010000423.1:0-4752 GCA_051880535.1 Acutalibacteraceae bacterium
GAAACGGGAGAAGATAATGTCCGCAAATACAAGGTTTATATAACGGATGAAGAGCATACGCCTATGACGCACGAAAGCCGTGATAAATTAATACTGAAATATGCAAAGGTCAATTAAAGCCGCACAGTAATATAGGACGGGGGCTTGCTACCGCAGTCGAATATATATAATGCGGCTATATAAAAGGGGAGTATTTTATGAAAAAGATAATAGCGGTACTGAATATTATTGTTATATTAATTGCGTTTTGCGGTTGCAACGACGCTTACAGCGACCTTGGTGATATAATATCAAATAACGAAATAATAACCGACAGCGTTACGGAAAAAAACGAAACAAGTATTGCGGAGGATCGTGTTTTGAGCGGTAGCTCCGAGAGCAGCAGCGGAAAAACTGCTGCAAGCTCTTCGACCGTTTCGCGAAAAAGCTCCGTATCGGAAAAAACAGAAAAAACAGAAGAAACCGAAAGAGGGACAAACAGCTCTGTCAGCCTATTGCCTTTGCTTAAATATTCGGCGAACGATTCAAACACCGTTTTCCGTGACATTGCAGAGCTTGAAAACGGCAATTTTGCCGTTGCGGGAAGAATCGATAATGAATACGGTATGAAGTCCTTTATACGCATTTATAATGACAAAATGCAGGTTATAAACGAGAGAAGCTTTGAAGACGGAAACGGCTTTGAAAAAATAGGAGTATGCAAAGACGGCGGCTATATAGCGGCGTCATACTGTCCGCCGACCCTTACAAAATTAAATAAAAGCTTAGAGCCTGAATGGGTTAAGCCTTATGAAGATGTTACACTTGAAGGGCAAGTGCAAGACATTGAAGAAATTAATCCGGATTGCTATGCGGTATTATTTTCACCGTCTCCTTATAAAACACTTAAAATCGCATTTTTAAACCAAAAGGGCGATATTACCGAAACTGTTGATTTGATGAAAAACACTGATATTTCCGACGGAGATATAATACCGGACGGAAAAGATGGTTTTTATTTGGTTTCGACCTGTAATGAAAGTTTAGCAGATAAATATGACCTTGTAAAAGCCGAATATAATCAGTTTAAATCCACAGAAGTAATTGTAATGCACTTTGATAATAACAATAAACTTACCTGGACTAAAACCATCGGCGGTGGCGGTAACGACTGGGTTGAAGAAAGCATAATTGATAATAACGGTAATTTTTATATCGCAGTAAGCACCGATTGGTACGGAGCGGACGATTTCTGGGATATGAGCGTGGACCGCTATTTACCCTACCGCAGAATGCTTGTAAAGCTGGATAAAGACGGTAATATTCTTTTTAAAACTCCGCTTTCCAATAAGGGTATGGCGGTGGATCAGGTTTTCGGTATTATGACCGACGGGAATAATGTATATGTTGTCGGAATGGCTGATTATTTTGACGGCTATCAGGTGAAATATCCCTGCGAGCAAATCTCAAAAGAGGAAAAGGGCGAGCGCGTATTTTCGGTTTATACCGCACGCTTTACCTCCGACGGCAAGGAGCTTGGCAGAAATATATTCCGCTGTGATATAAACGATACTCCGACCGATTCGGTTTTATTAAAGAACGGAATAATAGTAATATCAGGCTCGCTTTCGGAAAGCGAAAACCACTTTAAAATCCCCTTTGCTAACGGCGTTCATTCGTTGCCCGCGCTGTTTTGCTATACCGCTCAATAGTATGAGGAAATTATTAAAATGAAGATAATGCGTAAAATTTCGGCAATTATATTCGATATTTTAACATTGTTCTGGTGCGGTGTGTTTCTTCAAAATATTATATATTCCGTAACAAGAATTTCTGCTGATCAAGGGGCGGGGGGCATTATCGGCGGAGCCGATTTTCCGACCTTGCTTTTCATACTGCAAACGAATGGTTTTATACAGATATTTTTTATTCTTGTGAGTATTGCGGCAGGCATTTTACTTACAATTTCGGCATTTAAAAGCCCGAAAATAAAGCATATGCGCATAATTTTAACGGTGTTAATTTCTGTTACCGCACTTTTATTTCTACTTATTCCTCCGCAAAGCTATGCGATTTCGTTATATACCGTTTTAAGAAAAATACCATTTTTAAAGTATGTAAATTTGATTTATATTCTATTTTCGGCGATTAATATTGTATTGTCTGTTTTTAAAGAAAAACATTTAAACGAGAGGGTCGATTATCGGTGATGTATAGTCTGTAAAGTCTGCTTTTTCCACGGTAGGGACAGGCGTCCTCGACTGTCTGTCGGCACACTGTCACATAGAACCGACCCTTGTTTTAACTAAGTCTATTATGCGAAAGTTGCACCGTATAATTGGATTTTGGAGATACATATGAAAAAAATCATTTTTATATTAATCTTCACATTAATTTTATCGGCGTGTCAAACACCAAAAAGCCGTGAAAATTATTTATCAATAACCGTAACATCTTACAATGACGGAGTAACACCGGAAAGCGGAATGACGACGACGGTTTACTGTTTGGATTTAAAAAGTAATGAAATAGAAAATAAATGGTCATTTGAAAGAAGCGCACAATATCCGTTGGCAGTTTATAGCAGGTATGATAATTCAGTTTATTATACCCAAAGAGTAGAAGATTATAAGAACGGAAAAGGTGATCAGTTATTTTCAAAAAATCTAACGACCGGGGAAATGCTTCAATTATCAACGGATATATTCGGTATAAATTATATTGTCCCTTTAGATGCTGACCGAATAGTTTATGTTGCGGCAAAAAAACAATCTCATATACTATCAGTATTTTTATACGATAAAAAAACCGATAGCACAACAATGGCAAATCTACCGGAAGATATGAGTATACAATTGTTATCATACAATGCATTTACAGGCAAGCTTATTGGCAGCGGAAGATTTGAAACGGAAGAACGTGCAGCAGCAGAAATTTCAAATCAGGGAAGAGGACAAAGGTTTATTCCGCCTGATCATTATATTTTTGATTTCACTGAATTTGATGATGTTAAGCTCCTTTATAAAACAGAAAATATGTTAATACAGCGGTTGGCTTCAGATTCTGATAAAAATATAATTTTTACTCAAGCAGACACAAACAGAGGATGGGAGCCGGAATTCTTCACCTATCATTATGATGTTAAAAAGAATAAACTTAAACCACTGGAAAACCTTGACGCATCTTTATATATTAACGAATTTTTATTTTGTGCCGATGATAGATTGTATTTTATCGGAGTTGATGAATTTAATGAAGAAGAAAATCCCAGAGGGATATATTCATATAACCTTTCTACAAAAGAAACAAAGTTACTTTTCACTTCTGAAAATGGTTGGATAAATAATTTTACTTTGCTTTAATGTTAAAAAGGAGTAGCTTCAAATTTAAACAAAAAAGCTATTCAATTAAGTAGCGCAAGATTTTACAAAAAATCAGATAATTTTACTATACATTTTTATTTTTGGGTGGTATAGTATTAATTGTTAAAATTGAAAAAATGCGATATGGTGCCTATGGAAGCATAGGATAATTGGGAAGCATCGGTGAAAATCCGACGCGACAGCCATCACTGTAATTGATGAAGAAAAGGATAAATACCATTGGGAGTTGCATACTCTTTGAGAAGGTGTCCTTTTTCGGCAGGACCGTAAGTCATAAGCCAGGAAACCAGCCATGTTGTCAGAGGAAGTATGTATTCCCGGGCATAAGGGGAATATACCTGAAAATGGTTGATTTTAAGCCGCTTTCTCTGTGAAGGAAAGCGGCTTTTTGCGTATGACGAGAAGTTTTCAAAGGGGATATTCCCTTTGTCTGTATGTGTAACATACTGACCAACAACCTTATTAAAAAAGGAATAATAATTATATGCGTCGAAGGACTATTGAGCAATTATGTGTAATAGAAAGGCATATCAAACGATGGGACAAATAAAGCAATTATTAAAAGCCAAGCAAGCTAAAATCAGTCTTGCTGTATTGTGTGTTGTAGCTGTGTTGACGGTGGCATTCCTTCTTCGGCTTTCACCAACTTCCGATGTATCGGTTGCCGATAATTCGACTGCATCATCTTCAGAAAGCAGTGTTTATGTTACAGGACAGGAGTCTGAAAAATGAAAACAGATACTTTTTCCGGATATCATCCTTCTGTTTCCATGCTATATTTTGTGCTGGTGATCGGGCTGACAATGTTTCTGAATCATCCCGTATGTCTGGGCATTTCGCTGTTTTGCGCTCTGGTCTATTCAATTTACCTGAAAGGGAAAAAAGCGGTGCGGTTCAATTTGGTGTACATGCTTCCTCTGCTGGTTATCACCGCGCTGATTAACCCTGCTTTTTCCCATCAGGGAGTAACCGTCCTTGCATATCTGCCCGGCGGTAATCCGCTCACCCTGGAGTCGGTTTTATATGGGATATTTGCCGCGTTTTTGCTGATCACGGTGATCGCATGGTTTTCCTGCTTCAATGCTGTGATGACCAGCGATAAATTCGTGTATCTGTTCGGAAGGGTTATCCCGGCTCTGTCGCTGGTTTTGTCCATGTCCCTAAGGTTTGTGCCGCGTTTTACGGCGCAGATCAAGGTGATCTCCAACGCGCAGAAATGCGTAGGACGGGATGTGTCCAACGGCGGACTTATTAAGCGGGCGAAACACGGCATAAAAATCCTGTCAATCCTGGTGACCTGGGCATTGGAAAACGCGATTGACACGGCCGACAGTATGAAAGATCGGGGCTATGGGCTGCCGGGGCGCACGGCCTTTTCCATCTATCGCTT
>JBJEOD010000424.1:0-4743 GCA_051880535.1 Acutalibacteraceae bacterium
AAAGCAATGAGCCTCAACAGACTCCGCCAAAAAAATCATCAGACAAGAAAAAAGGCGGTAACGAGCTAAAACCCGAACCGCCGAGCCGAAGGCACACCCCGCCAAACAGAACAAAACAGGAGGTGAAACCAAGTGAGCAGACTTGATTTTTTATACCGCATGGAGCTTCCGCACCGTGCGGTATCTGTCTATATATACCTTGCAGACAGAGCGAATAAGGACGGTGAATGTTGGCCTGCCATTCCCACCATAGCGGAAGAACTGAAGCTGTCCCAATCCACCGTCCGCAGAGCATTACGGGATTTGCGGAAAGCAGGATTGCTTGAAACCGAGCAGCGATATCGCACCAAAGGCGGTAAAAGCAGTTTGCTTTACAAAATCCGAAGCGGATAAGGCGCAAAAAATATACACCCTCCACCGAGGGGGAACTATGCCTTCTCGGTGGCAGGTGCCACCTGTCATCATGACAGGAGAAAGCGAACTACCCAACTGAAAAGATATTACAGCAGAAGAATAAAACAAAACTCAGAAATGAGTAAAAATAGAAAGACGGCTGACTGCTAAGTCTACCGTCTTTTCTGTTGCTATTTATCGTTTAACCGTTCTGCTGTGCTGATTAGAATGCTCAGATCAGCCTCAGACATATCCTTGGTTAGATCATAGAGCTTTTGGACAAGTTGCGGCTCTTTTATTTCATCATCGAAGAATTCCTTCGGTGTTACACCAAGATATTCACAGATATAGAGAAATTCACTCAAGGAAGGTGCGGCTCTTCCGGAGGATATGCTCTGCATATAGCTTTTACTATGTCCCAAGTCAGTACTCATTCTATATTCCGAAACGTTCTTTTTTGTTCTCAGAACGGAAATACGGTCTCTGATAAACTGAAGATCCATCGCAAACACCTCGCTTTTGATTATTGTATAATAATTAAAGCGGTAATATTCACGATTAAACTACCGATTATTATTGATTATTACCGATAAAAGCGGTATAATTATATATAAAGTTCAAACAATAATTAGTAAATTAGCTTTCAGGATGGTGCAGTTTGAGATCAAATGGATGTATTCAGTATTGCGTTTTTCGGACATAGATACATTGTCGATCCCTTTCAAATTGAATCTCGGATTGATATAATAATTGAGAAGCTTATAAAAGAAAAGCAGTATGTTGAATTTCTTGTGGGCAGAAACGGAGACTTCGATCAATTTGTTTCCTCTGCCGTCATTCGCGCCAAAAGAAAGTTTAGAGATGATAACAGTTCTCTTGTTCTCGTCCTGCCGTATCTGACTGCCGAATATCGAAATAATGTTGAGTATTTCGAGGAATACTATGATGAGATTGAAATATGTCAAGAGTCCGCAAAAGCACATTTCAAATCTGCTTTGCAAATACGAAATCATCAAATGGTAGATCGAGCCGATTTGATTGTGTGCTGCATCGATCACGAATCAGGCGGTGCATATCAAACAATACAGTATGCACAGAAACAAAATAAGAAAATCATAAATCTTGCATTGGAGGAAACAGATGATGTTTTTATATAAGAATAACCGATTTTATTTGAACAACATATCCTTCTGCCTGCCGGACAATGTATATCTGAACACAGACTGTGATGAATATGACGATTGCATTGAGCTGCTTCCGAATGGTGAAGATTTCCGTATTATTATTTACGATGAATATTGCGACGGAGGAGCAAAACAATTCTTTGGAATGGATGAAGCGAAAGAATGTTATTGTCAGGTTGGAGAATTGAGACCGATTACTATTGGAAATGTCCACGGCTATGCTTGCACTTATAATAGTACCTATAATACTTATCAAGAATACCGTTTTGATACAATTGAAGAAAAGAAAGTGTTTGGCATTATCGTCCATGGAAAAATTCCATTGAATATTGATAATGCTCTTACCCATAGTGCTACAAGTAAATTGTTAAATAGTCTAAAATTATAATTGTTCATTGCAAAGAATTAAACGAATAATTCCAAAGATGCGCCTGCAAATGTGTCGATTCACGACATGGTTTTATCACCGAGAATGGTTTCTTTTATGTTACCGATTTTAATATATATTTTTGCTCTATCTGTTCAGTACCTCTTGCATAATGGTTAAAAATATGATATAATGCAATTAAATATTTAATTGCGTTTTAAAATGGAGGGGTATAAATGGATAAGATCAAGCGATTAAAAGCGGAATTTGAGGCTTGCCAAAAAATCCTAATTGCGTTTGGTGATGAGGTTCGTCAGCATCTTTTATTGTTAATGGTTACCGGAGATCGTAATGGGGTAAGAGTTTCTGAAATTGCCGAGAAGACTAATCTGACATGTCCGGCAGTATCCCATCATATGCAGATCTTAAAAGATGTGGGCATTGTAAAAAGCCGTAAAGAAGGGAAATTTATATATTATTATTTGGATTCCAGTTGCAGAAATGTTGATGCATTAATCAGATTGTTTGAAAGTGTAAAAGATGTTATCCAGTCTGATAAAGCAGAGAACAATGCGCAATTGTAATATTAAGGTATCGCACCGGCGAGATCAAGGTGAACGAATAGCCTGTTGTTTGCTTTTATTAGATTTTATATGAGGGTGATTATATGGTAAAAATTATTTCGGACAGTACATGTGATCTTTCTGCGGAGTTACTTCAAAAATACAACATATCCGTAATTCCGCTTTCTGTTAATTTCGGTGACGAATTTGCAAAGGACGGCAAAGATGCCACCCCTCAAAGAATTTATGATTATGTGGCTGATACAGGTTTACTTCCGAAGACCAGTGCTTGTAATGTTTCTGAATACGAGAATGAATTTATGCATTGGAAAGAACTTGGATATGAAATTGTACATATCAGTCTCGGATCAAAATTTTCCAGCACCTGCCAAAACGCCGTAATTGCTGCACATAATATGGATGAAGTGTATGTGATAGACTCAGCTAACTTATCAACCGGTCAAGGGCTCCTGGTGGTACACGCTGCGGAAATGGCACAAAAAGGGGCGTCTGCTAAAGAAATATATACCGAATGTCTTGAACTTGTTCCGAAAGTTGAGACCAGTTTTATTATCAGCCATCTTGATTATTTATATAAAGGCGGACGGTGTTCGGCTCTTTCGGCATTTGGTGCCAATCTATTAAAAATAAAACCTTGTATTGAAGTGACCGACGGCGAGATGAGTCCGCATAAAAAGTATCGAGGTTCTGCACAAAAAGCAGTGCTTGAATATGTTACTGACCGACTCTCCGGAAGAACGGATATTGACTTTGACAGAATTTTCATAACCCATACAGAATATTCATCCGAAGCCGTTGATGCTGTGCGAAAAAAGATTCAAGAACTCAAACCCGATTTTAAAGAAATTTTGGAAACAACCGCAGGTTCAACAATCACTACACATTGCGGTCCGGAATGTCTCGGTATTCTGTTTATAAGAAAGTAGGATAACTGTGAAAAAAGACTTTTGTATGACCGTCAGAGTTCTTACGGTCGCACCCATAATGGCATCGGCATTTTTGATATGCATGCTGATACATCGATTTGAAGCGTTTACGAATATATGGCAATGGTTATATTATCTGCTGTTTATAGGGCTTTTCCCTCTGCTGGCTTATCCATTGCAAAAATACATTCCTCATTTTAAAACCGAGGGACGGCACGGACAAAGAATACTTGCTATGATATTCGCTGTCACAGGATATATATTGTGCTGTATACTTAATTTCATTTTTACGGCTTCTGCAGGTGCTTGGGTAATTATCCTTGAATACCTGCTTTCAGGTGTAGCAATCTTTGTTTTTAATAAAGCTTTCAAAGTAAAAATAAGCGGCCATGCCTGTGGCGTTTTAGGTCCTGTTATGCTGCTATGCTATTTCGGACTTTATATTCAGGCTCTATGCGGAGCATTAATAACCGCACTTGTATATATTGCAAGCCTAAAAACAAAGCGGCATACATTACCGCAGCTTATAGGCGGAAGCATAGTACCGATTGTAGTGATTGCAGTTTTGAAGCTGATGTTCGGATAAAAAACGGAGGGGTTAAAATGAGTTCAAAATTTATTTTGTCTTGCGAATCAACGGTAGATCTTCCGTTTGAATATATAAGCGGACGAAACATTCCAGTAATTTTTTACAGCTATACGGTTGACGGTAAGGAATATGTCGATGATATGCTGAGAGATCCAAACGCGTTACCCGCATTTTACAATATGCTGAAAGCCGGCAAGCTTCCCTCCACCTCGCAATTAAACGAATTCCACTACGAAGAATTTTTTGAGGAACAGGTAAAAAAAGGCGATCTTTTGCATATTGCTTTCGGTTCGGGGATGACACAGTCGGTAAGAAATGCCGAACGCGCGGCAAAGCAGCTTCGTGATAAATATCCCGACCGAAAAATAATTGTAATCGATTCGCTGTGCAGCTCTTCAGGATACGGCATGCTGGTAGATTATGCGGCTGATATGCGGGACAGCGGTTGCTCAATAGAAGAAACCGAAAAATGGGTTATGGACAACCGTCAAAAAATTCATCATCAGTTCTTTTCCACCGAGCTTGACCATTACCGCCGCAGCGGAAGAATGTCAGGCGCTACGGCAATGATTGCAACTATTTTAGGTATTTGCCCTATTATGCGTCTTGATGACAAAGGCAGGATAATCGCTTACAGTAAGGTCAGGGGCAAAGCAAACGCTATAAAGACCACCTTAGATACCATGGAAATGCATGCACA
>JBJEOD010000425.1:0-4734 GCA_051880535.1 Acutalibacteraceae bacterium
CATCGGGCACACCCGCTTTAGGAACGCCCGAATTATAAAAGCGGTCGGGAAAAATCTGATAAATAAGCCCGCCGTCAAGCCAATTGGGGGTTGTAAAGCCGCGCTCGTATACCGTAAGCTGCCACCAGTCCCCCTCGTTTGCCACAATACCTAAGGAATGTCCGTACTTTACCACGTGAAATTCGCCGTAATCGCTGGTATAGCGGAACTGATACCAGTAAAGCCCCTCGGACGGGGTAATTTCACATTCGTAAAAGCGGTAGCCGTCAAGCTCGCCCGCGGCGGTCATTCTTGCCTCCCGCACCGTCTCGCCGCGGTCGTCGCGAAAAAGTAAAAACGCCGCGTGGACGTGGGCGTCGTGGTGCAACAACAGCCTTAGCCGAAGGGTTTCCCCTTCGGCTAAGGCTCCTGATTTATTACGGTAAAGCGGGTTTCGTGAATCAAAAGGATAATGTTCCATATATTATTTGACGGGCTTTAAATGCCAAATATTCTGTGCGTAGTCGTTAATCGAACGGTCCGCCGAGAAGATGCCCGACTTAGCAATGTTTACAAGGGACATTTTGTTCCATTTCTCGCGGTCGGCGTAAAGCACGCTCGCCTTCTTCTGCGCCTTTCGATAGTCGGCAAAGTCCGCTAACGCCATATAGCGGTCATGGCTTTTAAGGGAGCTGTAGATATTATCAAAGGGCTGACCTGCAATTCCCTTGCCTATAAAGTCAAGCGCCTCCCTTAATTCGGGGTTGTTGTTGTAATACTGTGCGGGGGAGTAGCCATTCTTCTGCAGCGAGAGAACCTCGGGGGTCTGCATACCGAAGATAATGATGTTATCGTCCCCTACAGCCTTGTGAATTTCAACGTTAGCGCCGTCCTCTGTGCCAAGGGTAATCGCGCCGTTCATCATAAGCTTCATATTGCCCGTACCGCTCGCCTCGGTCGAAGCCAGCGAAATCTGCTCGCTTATATCGGCGGAGGGAATCATAAGCTCAGCCAGGGTTACGCGGTAGTCCTCGAGGAATAAAATTTTAAGCTTGTCGTTTACGGTGCGGTCATTGTCGATAACCGTGGACAGCTTGTAAATCATCTGAATAATCTCTTTCGCAAAGAGGTAGCCCGCCGCCGCCTTTGCGCCGAAAATATAGGTCTTGGGGGTGAAGTCGGCGTTGGGATTATTCTTTAAATACAGGTATTCCGAAATAATGTTAAGGGCATTAAGGTGCTGGCGCTTGTACTCGTGGAGCCTCTTTACCTGCATATCAAAGATTGAATCGGGGTCTAAGATAACCGAGGTCTTATCCTTGACATAATCGGCAAAGCGTACCTTGTTCTGACGCTTGATTTCCTGCAATTTATCGAGCACCGCGCTGTCGTCCTTGTATTCCATAAGCTTTTCAAGCTCGGCGGCGTTCTTTATAAAGCCCTTGCCTATAAGCTCGGTAAGGTAAGCGGTGAGCGCGGGGTTCGCCTGACAAAGCCAGCGTCTGTGGGCGATACCGTTGGTGACGTTGGTGAACTTTTCGGGGGTCATTTTTGCGTAATCGGTGAAAAGCTCGTTTACAAGAATTTCGCTGTGGAGCTTGGAAACACCGTTTACGGTATGGCAGGCGGCAACGCAGAGGTTAGCCATTCTGATAACGCCGCTCTGAATAATCGCGGTGCGCTCTACGGTTGCAGGGTCGCCCGTGCGGGAAAGAACCTCGCCCCTGAAGCGGCGGTCGATTTCCTTAATAATCTGGTAAATACGGGGGATACGCTCCTTAATAAGCTCAACGGGCCAGCACTCAAGCGCCTCGGACATAATGGTGTGGTTGGTGTATGCCACGGTGCGTGTGACCAAATCCCACGCCTTATCCCAGCCGTAGCCGCACTCGTCGAGTAAAAAGCGCATAAGCTCGGGGATAGAGAGGGTCGGATGGGTGTCGTTAATGTGAATCGCAACCTTATCGGGCAGGTTGTCGAGCGTGTTGTATTTTCTTAAATGGCGGTTCAGAATATCCTGAATTGAAGCCGAAACGAGGAAATACTGCTGACGAAGTCTAAGCGATTTACCCTCGATATGATTATCCTCGGGGTAGAGAACCTTTGAAATGGTCTCGGTCATAGCGCGCTGTTCAAGTGCGCGTACATAGTCACCCTGATTGAAGGCGGACATATCAAAGTCCTGACATTCCGCGCTCCAAAGACGCAGAACGTTTACGGTCTTGCCGTCCTTGCCCGCAACCATAAGGTCGTAGGGAATGGCATGTACCGTGTGGTAGCCTGTATGCTCAATGTGGTGATAGGTGCCGTCCCACCATTCGTGGATTTTGCCGTCGAAATTAACGTCCACCGCAGAGGTCGGGCGCTGTTCAAGCCATACTCCGCCGCCGGGAAGCCAGAAATCGGGCATTTCGGTCTGCCAGCCGTCAACCAACTTCTGGCGGAAAATACCTAATTCATAGCGTATGCAGTAGCCCATTGCGGGATAGCTGCCTGTGGAAAGCGCATCTAAAAAGCAGGCGGCGAGACGGCCTAAGCCACCGTTTCCGAGTCCTGCGTCGGGCTCAAAATTGTAAAGCTTATCAAGCTTTACCTTGAATTTCGCAAGCGCCTTTGCCATAGTGTCCGTAAGGTCTAAATTGTAAAGATTATTTTTAAGGGAGCGACCCATTAAAAACTCCATACTTAAATAATATACGGTTTTTGCCTCCTGCTCGTCTACCGATTTCTTAAATTCGGCGCGGCGGTCGTTCATAATTTCAAGCAGAACCAGCACGCAGGCCTTGTAAAACAGTTCATCCGAGGCCTGTGACGGCGTTACGCCGAAATTGTGCGACAGCTTGCGCTCAATCATTGAAGCAAGCTCAGCAACAGTATATTTAGTCATAACAGCATCTCCTCTTTGCTTTGTTTCCGATAATAACACTTAAGGCTATTATATACCAATAATGATACAATATTCAAAAAAATTTTTCAAGATATAACTGCAACTATATTTTGGCGAAATATTGTGCGCTTTGTATACAAAAATAACATAAAATACAGAAAATCGAAAAAGTTTCGTGATTTAGCACAATTATATCCATATTTTTCAATATAGTAAAAGGCTTCCTATAGGAAGCCCCGCCGTTAAATTTCGTCCGAGCAGTCGCAGTCGAGATAATCGCCTTCGATACGGTTTTTATTAGCGATTCGGTCAATGATGACAAGCGCTCCGATAACCGCGGCAAAGACGGCGAAAGCAGACATAATAATTTTAACAAGGTTTTTCACGCTATAGCCCACCTTTCTATATGTATATACATTATACCATCATTTTGTAAAAATGTCAATCACATAAACGGAGCAAATATATGCAGGATTGCCTGTTTAATTCGCATAAGTATCGGGCGCTTTTTCCAGTCCTCGATCTTTATTTCCTGCGACAGGGCTGCGGTTCTTTCATACTCGTCCTTTATGTCGAGCACCGTGCTGTTGTCGCAGACCCAGACACCGCATTCAAAGTGGAAAACAAAGCTCCGGTAGTCCATATTTACCGTGCCTACCGTGGCTATCTTATCGTCCGAAACAAAGAGCTTTGAATGGATAAAGCCGGGGGTGTATTCGTAAATTTTAACGCCCGCCTCCAATAGCTCCAGATAATTGTACTGCGTGACGGGGTGAACGTACCATTTATCGGGGACGTGAGGGGTTATAATCCTTACGTCCACCCCGGATTTAGCCGCCATTCTCAGCGCCGCGGTCATTGTGTTGTCGATAATCAGATAGGGCGAGGTTATATAAACATATTTCTGCGCGGTATTGAGAATCTGCATATAAATCCCCTCAGCGGGGTTTTTATCGTTTAGAGGGTCGTCGCAGTAGGGAAGCACAAAGCCGTCGTTTTCGGCGGGTGCGTCGGCAAAAAGGGAGGCAATATCAAGCTCTTCCTTTGTCGTGAACTCCCACATACAGCAGAACATTGCAAGAAAGCTTCTTACCGCGTCGCCCTTAAGCATAATTCCGCTGTCGTGCCAGTGACCGAAGCGCACCATACGGTTGATGTACTCGTCGCCTATGTTAAATCCGCCGGTAAAGGCGGTTTTGCCGTCAATCACCACGATTTTGCGGTGACTGCGGTTGTTCATAAATATATTCATTGAGGGCTTTATGGGGTTAAATACCGAAACGGCGATACCCTCGGCGCGCAGATTTTTAATAAAATTCTTATGCTGGCGCTTTATTGAGCCGAAATCGTCAAAAATAATCCTGACCTCGACCCCCTCTTTTACCTTGCTTACAAGTATTTTGTGTATCTCGTCCCACATATATCCCTCGGCAAGAATGAAAAATTCCATATAAATGTATTTTTCAGCCTTTTGAAGCTCCTCTAACATTCTTTCAAGTATCTTTTCGCCGGGGCAAAGGTACTCGGTCTCGGTACGGTCATAGAGCGGATAGCCCGACTCGCCCGAAAGATAATCCGCCTGACGGGAGTGGAACATATCGTAATAACGCAGACGCTCCCTTACCCGCGGCTCCTCCTTTAAATAGGGCAGGTAATGGGACTCGCACTTTTCCATTTTTTTCCGAAGATGAGGCAAAACCCTGCCGCCGCCCCACAAAAGGAAGACCGAAATTCCGAATACGGGGAATACCAGTATAAAGATAATCCATGCGATTTTGTGGTCGGGATTGCCGCGTCGGTTTAGGATATAAATAACGGTAAGGGTACCTGCAATCATAGAAAGCGCGTACAGTGCCACGGATTTCGCG
>JBJEOD010000426.1:0-4733 GCA_051880535.1 Acutalibacteraceae bacterium
AGAATACAGGTGGCAAGGCTTGCAAGGTCTTCAATACCCGAGGCGATAAGGTCAAGCGCGGTTTGGTTGCCGTCAATATTTTCGAGAGCGTCCATAAAGGAATTAAGGTTGCCGTCGGCAAGGGAGCCGATAACGCTGTCGATAACCGTTGAATCGGTATTGTATGTAAGCGCGGCGGTAGAAAAGGTGATGACCGCGCCCGCCGCCAATAAAATTAAGGCGATTTTATACATCTTGCGGTAGAAAAACCAGATTGCGGCGCCCAGCGGACCGAAGAAAAAGCCTAAAATCGCGGCGGGCCAGCACCAGGAGGTTTTGGAGCGCGTGATTTCCATTTTAATAAATTTAGGCATTATTTCCGTGGATTTTTTGCCGATAAAAAACGCGACGTCGTCGGCGGGAACCCCGTCTATCGCATAGGCGTTGTAGGCGCCGTAGGGAGAATACTGCTGTCCGCCGAAGCTTTGCTCTGTGTATGTCGGCGGAGTATAGTCCGCAGAGGAATAGGAATTGCCCTGCGGCTCGGCATAGCCCTGCGGCGGATTTTGAGCCTCGCTGCCTATAAATTCGGTTTCGTCCCGGTTTGCCGGCTTAACAAGCGGCGCGCCGCAGTTCTTACAGTAGGTGTATTCGCTTTCGTTTTCGGTTCCGCATTCGGAACAGATTATTTTGTCCATAACCATTTCTCCTCACTAAATAAACATTGCGATAATCATAGGCAGATACTGAACTGCCATAGCGCCTATCAGGAACAGGAAGATATTGACTCCGCCCATTTTGCGGTAGTCGTAGTCGATATCCTCGCTTTCCGCGCGGATTTTCTTTACGGCGGCTACCGTGTAGCCCTTATAAAGATAATCGCCGAAAAGGGCGGAAACAACCCTTATTGCAAGATTAAGCAAAGCGCCCAGCATAAAGCATACCGTAACCGCCGCGCCGATTTCGGGCAGATGCTCGTAAACGGTACTTGTCATAGAGGTATAGCTTTCGTTCCCCGTAAAGCCGAGGCTGTAAACCGCGTTTGTAAGCGGAAGGTAAAGCAGAGTAGCTATCACGGTGAGCAGTCCCGTAATAATTCCGTTTTTATACATCTTGCGGGACAGCATCCAGCCGCAGGGGAAGAAAAACGCCATCCAGTTCCAGGAAACGCGGTTCTTTTTGCTTAAAACCGCGAATTTCGGAATATAGCGCGGTGTGTTTGCCGCAACAAGCCGCTTTGCCTCGTCCGCGGTAACCCCGTCGCCTATATCGTAGTCGGCGGGAACGCCGCCTAAAAAGTCGAAATTTACAAAGCTGCCGCCCGCCTTGGCGATATTCGGCGCCCCGCATTTAGGGCAGGCGTTAAGGGAAAAATCATAGCTTTCGTGACACATCTGACAGGTGATTTTACCCTCGGCGTTTTCGCCTGTATGCTCCTTTTCGGGATTGGACTGTGCCTCCTGCTCCTCTTTTTTCTTTAAAATATCGTACTGCCTATCCGTGCCGTGCAGCTCCTCAAGAGCGCAGTGACCAAGCCTTGCATAGCACTCCCTGTGGTGGGGAGCGCCGCAAACAGGACAGTATACAATATCGTCTTCGTCAAAAAGATAGGCGTGACAGCCTACACAGCTTACTTTTTCTGTGTCAAGACTCATATAACGGCACCTCTCAGGCTTTCAGTTTTTTCAAAAATATTTTCAAAGTATTCTTTCCCGTAGTTGTGGAACTTCCCGTCGTTAATCATCTCGTGAAGCTCCTTTGCTGTGACCCACTTAGCCTCAGCAACCTCCGAGCGCTGGAGCACAAGCTCGCTTTCGGGTATGTCGCAGATAATCGCCCAAACGTCGAGCAGAGAACTGCGGCGCTTGATTCTTGTGATTTTTTTAAGGCTTTCCCGGTCTGATTTAATCCCTAACTCCTCAAAAAGCTCCCGCCTTGCGGCGGCGAAGGAATCCTCCCCCGAAACGGCGGCTCCGCCCGTTGCCGCCCATTCGCCCGGCATCAGCTTTTTATCGTCCGCGCGGCGCTGTATTAAATACCTGCCCGAGCTTGAGACTATCCATATATGTACCACAAGGTGGTACTCTCCCGCCTTTAAAACCCCTTGACCGCGCAGGGTGGTTTTGCCTGTGGGTCTTCCGTTTTCATCGAGAACGTCCCAGATTTCAATACTCATAACGCTTTTGTGCTATCTCTCCCGCCTTTTTGTAAATGCTGTTTTCGGGAATCACTCCCCGTACCGAGGAAAGTGGATAAACATTTGTGTTTTTCCCGATTATTGTCCCGGGGTTGAGCACCGAGCCGCAGCCGACCTCAACAAAGTCGCCCAAAACCGCGCCCATTTTTTTAAGCCCTGTTTCGAGCCTTTCTTCTCCCGATTTTATAACGACAAGGGTTTTATCCGACTTTACGTTCGAGGTGATAGACCCCGCGCCCATATGGGAGTGGGAGCCTAAAACCGAATCGCCCACATAATTGTAATGCGGCACCTGAACGGTATCGATTAAAATGACATTTTTAAGCTCGGTTGAATTTCCCACAACGCAGTCATTGCCTACAAGGGCGCTGCCACGTATAAAGGCGCAATGGCGAACCTCGGTGCGCTCGCCGATAATGCAGGGACCTGTTATACTTGCGGTGGGGGCGATTTTTGCGGATTTTGCAATCCAGATGTTTTCGCCCCTGCTTTCATATATTTCGGGGTCGAGGGTAGGACCTATCTGCTTAATGTAGTCGCTGATTCTGCTTAAAGCCTCAAAGGGGTAGTTGACACCCGCTAAAAGCGCATAGCCTAAGCTGTCGCTCGGGGCAAAAAGCTCCGTTACGGTTATTCCTTTCAAACAATACACACCTTTCATTCTGCAATTATACAATACAATTATATCAGCATTATGAATTTTTTTCAACAATTTATGTGTTAGGTATTGTAAAAAGATTATTTTTGTGTTAAAATAGCATTTGTAAAATCGTGCGTACACTTAAATTTGCGTGTTTAAGCGTACGAATGGGCGGGTCCTGTGCGACGGGGCGCTGCGAACCATGTCAGGCGGGGAACCGAGCAGCATTAAGCAGTCTGTCCTGTGCGCCGCAGTAAATCGGCTCATTCGTACACTTAAGTACGCAAGTTTTTTTGCAAAAAGGGGGATAACCGTGGCGTATCAGGCGCTTTACAGAAAATACCGTCCGCAAACCTTTTCGGAGGTTGTAGGTCAGGAGCATATAACCGAAACCCTTAAGAACGAGCTGGCGGCGGGTAAGACCGTACACGCTTATCTTTTTACGGGAACAAGGGGAACGGGTAAGACAAGCTGTGCTAAAATTTTGGCAAAGGCGGTAAACTGCTTAAGTCCTGAGGACGGCGACCCCTGCCTTAGCTGTGAAAGCTGTCTTTCGGTGGCAAACGGCGAAAACACCGACATTGTCGAGATAGACGCCGCCTCCAACAACAGCGTGGACAGCATAAGGGAGCTAAGGGATCAGGTATCCTTTGCCCCCGCGTCCTCTAAATACCGCGTTTACATTATCGACGAGGTGCATATGCTCACCGTCAGCGCCTTTAACGCGCTGCTTAAAACCCTTGAGGAGCCGCCCGCACACGTTATCTTCATTCTCGCGACTACAGAGGTGCATAAGCTCCCCGCGACAATTCTCTCCCGCTGTCAGCGCTTCGATTTCAGAAGAATCGAGGCGGACAGGATTTGCGAAAGGATACAGTATATTGCCGATAAAGAGAGGCTTACCGTTTCGGACGGCGCGGCGTCGCTTATTGCGGCGGCGGCGGACGGGGGAATGAGGGACGCGCTTTCAATCTTAGACCTTTGCGCCTCGGCGGGCAAAAATATTGACGAGGAGATGGTCGAGGGCGTCTGCGGTATGGCGGGCGGCGATTATCTCATTAAATTAGCCGATTTTATTAAATCGAGAGATGCCGAGGGCGCGTTAATGCTTATTGACAGGCTTTACGGCAATTCGGTGGATATGCAGCGGCTTTTGTCCGAGCTTACCTCCCGTTACCGCGATTTGATGATAATTAAGACCGTAAAGGGCGAAAGCAAGCCGATTGTCTGCTCTGCCTCAAAGCTAAAGGCGCTTGAAGAACAGGCGGCGGATTACGATATAAAGGATATAATGTATACCCTTTCCGTGCTTCAGGCGGCAAACGCGGGTATGCAGAGCGGCAACCGCCGCTGTGAAATGGAAATGACGGTGATAAGGCTGTGTACGCCGTCGCTGTCATATGATTTGGCGTCGCTTGAACGGAGGATAACCGCGCTGGAAAACGGCACGGCAAGGGTGGCGGCGGCTCCCGCCGCGATTCAAAAAGCCTCTACCGCTTCCGAAAAACCGATTTCACCTCCCGAAAATGCGGATACTAACCCCGATTACGGGGAGATACCTCTGCCTGAATATCCTGCGGACGAGCCGCAGATAAGCGCGCCGAAGCCCGCGCCCGACGGTGAGATAACGCCCGTTGATAATTGGGACGAGGTGTTAAGAATACTCAAAACCTCCTGCCCGCTTATAGCAGGGGTGTTAAAGGGCTCGGCGGCGTATATTAAGGGTCAGTACCTGTTAATCGACGCGCCTAACAGTCAGTTCCGCTCGCTTATCAACAGCGGAAACGGACTTTATAAGGACAGTATAAGGAAAGCCGCGCAGACGGTTTTGGGAGTTACCTATAAATTAGGACCCTACACCGCGGCGGCACCTAAGGCGGAGGAAGACCCGCTTGCCGCGCTTGCGGACAGACTTAA
>JBJEOD010000427.1:0-4710 GCA_051880535.1 Acutalibacteraceae bacterium
GCCTGACGCGCCCTTTGCAAGGGTAACCGGCTTCGGCGACAGTGCGGTTGATATTACCCTTAGGGTATGGTGCGCACGGGAAAATTACTGGCAGCTTAAATTTGACCTGTTGGAGCAGATTAAGGCGGAATTTGATAAAAACGGCATTTCGATTCCCTTTAATCAGCTTGACGTGTATATTAAGGAACAATAAAAAAAGAACCCCGATTGTTTTTCGGAGTTTTGGAACAATCAGGGATTGCAAGCGCAATCCCTGATTCAATATCCTTTATTCGACAATAAATGTGTTCAATTCGCGTATTGTCATACCTAACGGTTCAATACCATTTTTATTGCAATATCAGAGTTCAAAGCCACATAACTACCGGCTTCGGCGTAGCGTCAAGCTCGTTACCGGCGGACGGTTTTCACATAAGTTCAGGAATCGTTTTCCCTGTATTTTTCGCTGAGAGACATAAAAACGGCTCTGAGCGAATAGGCGACAAGGGCTAAAAATACAAAAGTTCCGCCAACAATGTAAAAGGGAAGATAAAATCTGCCTGCTATAAGGGTTATAACGGCGATTATAAGACAGCAAATTGCCAGCACCTTTAAATTGCGTGAGTTATCCTTGCAGAAAATATTGTCCGCCGCTATTCTTTTTAGTATTTTGCGGAGCATAATAAGCGCAATGCCCAGAATCGGCGCGCAGGGGTAGCAGGTGACCATAATGGTGGCAGGCAGGCTCTGTGAGCGGTGCATAACCTCGACATACCACGAGACTATAAACGGGAGCAGTATCGCCGTAAGAACAAGCGCACATATAAAAATATCGGTGAGGATAAGGCAAAGCCTTACGGATTTTTTGGCGTCGAGCATAAATCGGTTCCTCCGTTAAAGGTAATATACACCTATTATACACTTTTAAAGCTTAAAAAGCAAGACCTTGGAGCGCGAGGAAATTATCTGACATTGACAGCCTTATTTAACTGTGCTATCATAAATAAAAACAATTATTATGCATATTTTAATAAAGGGGATAAATATAAATGGAAAATTTAAAGGACTTTGAGGCGCTCGGTATGACGCCGAAGGACGGAAAGCTTACTGCGGAGCAGATAAAAAAGGTTAAGAGTCTCGGCTGTTTAAGGGACAAGCGTTATGAGGATATTTTTAACGTTCGCGTAATAACCGGCAACGGCAAAATTACGTCGGCGGAGCATAAGACAATCGCCGAGGCGGCGGAGATATTCGGCTCGGGCGAGGTTACGCTTACGGTAAGAATGACCCTTGAAATTCAGGGCGTGCCGTACGATAAAATCCCCGCGCTTATTATGTATTTAAAGGAAAGAGGTCTTGAAACGGGCGGTACGGGCGCAAAGGTGCGGCCTGTGGTTTCCTGCAAGGGAACGACCTGCCAGTTCGGACTTATAGATACCTATGCATTAAGCCAAAAGATTCATGAGCGTTTTTTTGTGGGCTGTCATGATTTCGATTTGCCGCATAAATTTAAAATCGCTGTGGGCGGCTGTCCTAACAACTGCGTAAAGCCGGATTTAAACGACGTGGGAATAATCGGTCAGCGTATTTTTGAGCCCGATACCGAAAAATGTCGGGGATGTAAAAAATGTGTGATTCAGCTTAACTGCCCGATGAAGGCGCCGTCTGTGGTTGAGGGCAAGGTAAGCATTGACCGCGGTATTTGCAATAAATGCGGAAGATGTACCGGCAAATGTCCCTTCGGAGTTTTTGAAAAGGCAGGCTCGGGCTATAAAATCTGCATAGGCGGCCGCTGGGGTAAAAAGACGGCTATGGGAAAGCCGCTTTCTAAGCTTTTCACCTCCGAGGAGGAGGTACTGAATACGGTAGAAAAGGCGCTTATCCTCTTCTGCGACGAGGGAATAAAGGGCGAGCGTTTTGCGGATACGGTTAACAGATTGGGGTTTGAATATGTTGAAAAGAAGCTTATCGGCGAATAAGATAATCTGCGTTGTTATGTCGCTTACGCTTTTGACCGCTGTGCTTTGCGGCTGTGGGGCGAAAAAGGAAGAATCAGAGCCTCCCGTCTCGGTTTCCTTTACCGACGATTTAGGAAGAAATGTCACGGTAAATAAAAATCCCGAACGGGTCGCCGCGCTTATCGGCAGCTTTGCGGACACCTGGGTGCTTGCGGGTGGAAGTCTCTGCGCCGCGGCTAAGGACGCGTGGGACGATTTCGGACTACAGTTAAATGACGCGGTTAATTTAGGCGGCGCCCACTCGCCGAGTCTTGAAGCCCTGCTTTCCGCCGACCCCGATTTCGTTATAGCCAGCGCCTCAACCTCCGCCGACGTCGAATTGAAGGAGACGCTTGAAAACGCGGGAATTACGGTCGCGTATTTTGACGTGGATTCCTTTGAGGATTACCTTAATATGCTTAAAATCTGCACCGATATTACGGGCAGAAAGGATTTATACGAAAAGAACGGGCTTGACATACAAAAGCAAATTGCCGATATAAAGGAACGTTTTGCTAATGCAAGTCTCAGCGAGGAAAAGAAGACCGTGCTAATGCTTCGCACCTCCACTACCTCTGTAAAGGCAAAGGGGAGCGAGGGTACGGTATTGGGCGAAATGCTAAACGACCTCGGCTGTATCAATATTGCCGACAGCGATAAAAGCCTGCTTGAAAATTTAAGCGTGGAGAGCGTAATACTCGAGGAGCCCTACCGTATTTTTGCAGTTACAATGGGGGACGATACCGCGGCGGCAACCGAAAACCTTACAAGAATGATGGAGGAAAACCCCGCGTGGGGCAAGCTTGAAGCGGTTAAACAAAGCCGCCTGCACGTTATGGACAGAAAGCTGTTCAATTTAAAGCCCAACGCGAATTGGGCAAAGGCTTATGATACACTTACCGAAATACTGCTCGGGTAACCGCGCGAGAATCAGACTTATGTACCTTGCGGGTGTGGGGCTTTTACTGCTCGCCGCCGCTTTGGGAATACTGTTCGGAAGTACTCCGCTTAAAATTTCGGAAATTATTAGCGCGGCAGATAAGGGCTTTACCTCGACCGCCGCAGGACGTATATTTTTGTATGTTAGACTGCCGCGAACCGCCGCCTCGCTTGTATGCGGAGCGGCGCTCGCCGTTTCGGGCGCAGTCATACAGGGAGTGCTTGCAAACCGCCTTGCCTCGCCGAGCATAATAGGCGTAAATTCCGGGGCGGGGCTTGCGGTGACGCTTTGCACAGCCTTCGGCATTTACGGCGGATGGCGGCTCTCGCTCTTTTCCTTTTTGGGAGCCTTCGGCGCGGTGATGCTTATCAGTCTCGGCTCGCGGAGGTGGGGCGCCTCCCGCGGTACGGTAATACTTATAGGAGTGGCGTTAAGCAGCTTTTTTAACGCGATCTCGGACGCGGTGGTAACCTTTATCCCAGAGGTCGGGGTTATGAGCAACGATTTTAAGGTCGGGGAATTTTCGGGGGTTACCTACCAAAGGCTTATTCCATCGGCGGTAATGATTTTAATTACCCTGATTTTGCTTTTTACCTTAACAAATGAGCTTGATGTGCTGTCTCTCGGGGAGGAGAGCGCAAAAGCGCTGGGTATGAACACCACGGCAATGCGTATCCTATTTTTAATGCTCGCCGCTTCTCTTGCGGGCTGTGCGGTAAGCATAGCGGGACTTCTCTCTTTTGTGGGACTTATCGTTCCGCACGCGGTAAGGCGGCTGTCGGGAGGTAAGGCGTCGGGGCTTTTGTGGCTGTGTGCTTTATACGGCGGAGCTTTTGTATGCATTTGCGATACCGCCGCGCGAACGCTTTTCTCGCCCTATGAAATACCCGTCGGCATTATTATGGCGTTTTTGGGCACGCCCTTCTTTGTCTTTATTCTTATAAAGGGGAAAGGGGGACACGGTGATGCTTGAGCTTAAAAATATCCGCGCGGGCTACGGCAAAAGGCAGATATTAAACGGAGTATCTCTTGACCTTCCAAAGGAAAAGCTTGTCACGGTTATAGGACCTAACGGCTCGGGAAAAAGCACCCTTTTTAAGGCAGCGGCGGGCATAATCCCGGCCTTTTCGGGCGAGATTCTGATTGATAGGGCAAAAGCCGCCGATTTAACAAGGAGCGAGACAGCGAAAAAAATCGCTTATTTAGCGCAGGGCAAGTCGGTTCCCGATATGACGGTTTTTCAGCTTGTGCTTCACGGCAGATTCCCGCATTTAAGCTATCCGAGACGGTATGCGGAAAAGGACAAAAGGCTCGCCCTTGCCGCGCTTAAAAAAACAGGGCTTGCAGAGCGTGCGGACAGCCCGATTTCTTCGCTGTCGGGCGGTATGCGCCAGAACGCGTATATTGCGATGGCGCTTACCCAGGATACCGATTATATCCTGCTTGATGAGCCGACAACCTATCTTGATATTTCCCACCAGCTAAGCCTTATGAAGAATCTCCGGGAGTTGGCACGCGGCGGCAGGGGCGTCGCCGCCGTACTGCACGACCTGCCGCTGGCATTCACCTTTTCGGATATTATCGCGGTGATGCGGGACGGAGAAATCGCCGCCTGCGGTGAACCGCGAGAAATCTGCGAAAGCGGTATAATAAGCGAGGTCTTTGGCACAGAGCTTAACTATTCCGACGCCGAAAAGTGTTATCATTATAAGTATTAAAAACAACCCCGTTTGTCGGTTTGCTTCTGACAAACGGGGTGAATTTATTTATATATAAGTGAATATATCATTTCAG
>JBJEOD010000428.1:0-4704 GCA_051880535.1 Acutalibacteraceae bacterium
TTCCGCTGACCTTAAAGGGAGACAAGCGTATTTACGGCGACGGCTCGGCGGAGTTTGAAGCCGACAGCACCAGCGGTGACTTAACGGTTAAAAAATACGGATTTTAAAGGAATATAACGAAGCACGGCGCCGAAAACTCGGCGCCGCTTTTTAGCTGTTAAATATCAGATGTCAGATAAATTGAACTGCGGCAGAGCAGGGGCTTGCTCCTGCCGTTTTCGGATATTTAGGGCGGAACGGATAAATCCGTTCCCTACGATGTTCAATTAAATTTTCTTACGTAGGGAAGGCATTTATGCCTTCCGCAACCCTACGGTTTATATTATAAAAAATCAATTCCGCATTCCGAATTATATATTATTCGTCCAGCGCGCAAATATCCTTAAAGGTCTCGCGCCTTACCGCGACGTAATCGCGTTCGGAATTAAGCATTACAACAGGCGGTCTGCCAACGCGGTTGTAGTTTGAAGCCATTGAATAGTTGTAAGCTCCTGTGGTAAGCACCGCCAAAATCTCGCCGCGAACGGGCTTTGGCATTTTAACATCCTCTTGAATAAGGTCGCCTGATTCACAGCAACGTCCCGCAACGGTAGCGGTGTAGTCCTTTTCGTCGTTAGTTCGGGAGGCTAAAATAACGGTGTAGGGGGATTCGTAAAGGGTGTAGCGCGGATTGTCGGTCATACCGCCGTCTATTGAAACATAGTTTTTATATCCCGTAATTTCCTTTACGCTTCCAATCGTGTAGAGGGTCATACCCGCGTCTGCAACCAGACTGCGCCCCGGCTCCATAAGTATTTTCGGGACGGGGAGACCGAATTTTTCACATTGGCTGCTCAGAATTTCCGCAACCTCTTTTATCTTCTCAAAATAGTCTATTTCAGGGTCGTCCTCGGTATAGCGAACGCCTAAGCCGCCGCCTAAATTAAGGGTTTCGGCGGTGTTGCCTAAGGTATCTCGCACCTCGGCGATAAAGGCGAGCATAATCTCGGACGCGTCGGTAAAGGGCCGGGACTCGAAAATCTGGGAGCCGACGTGGCAATGAAAGCCGCAAAGCTTAATATTTTCAAGCGAAAGAGCCTTTTTTACTATTTCCATAGCCTGACCCGTTTCAATAGCCGTTCCGAACTTTGAATCGACCGAGCCTGTGGAGATTTTTTTATGTGTATGAGGGTCTATTCCCGGGGTGATTCTAAGCAGAATATTCTGCTTTACTCCCATTTCGCCCGCAATGCGGTTAAGGGCTGAAAGCTCGTCCTCGCCGTCAACTACAAAACAGCCGACCTTGTTTTCTATAGCAAAGCGAATGTCTGAATCGGTCTTGTTGTTGCCGTGGAAAAAGCTGTTTTCCATAGGAAAGCCCGCCGCAGCGGCGGTGTAAATTTCACCGGGGGAAACAACGTCAATGTCGATACCCTCCTCCGCCATAATTCGGTATATCTGCTTGCAGGAAAACGCCTTGCTTGCAAATTCGGGCATAGAGCCTGCGGGGAAATACTTTGCCATTGCGGTTTTGTAGGCTCTAACATGCTCGCGGATTTTGCCCTCGTCCATTAAGTAAAGGGGAGTGCCGTACTTTTCGGCTAATTCAACCGTGTCGTACCCCGCAAAGGTCAAATGACCCTTTTCGTTTACTGAAATATTGTCACAAATCATTGGTTTCACCTAAGAGTAATCAGAGTAATTTTCTAAGACGCTCCGCAGCCTCAAGGGTGGATTCGCGACTGCCGAAGGAGGTCAGGCGGAAATAGCCCTCGCCCGCGTCGCCGAAGCCCGCGCCGGGGGTGCCGACAACCTGTGCGTTTTGTAAGAGGAAATCGAAGAATTCCCACGATTTCATACCGTTCGGGCATTTAAGCCAGAGATATGGGGAATTTTCGCCGCCCGTGAACTCGATGCCCTTTTGCTTTAATACCTCACCTATTATGCGGGCGTTTTCCATATAATAGGCGATAGCCTCGCGGCACTGTGCCTGACCTTTGTCGGATAAAGCCGCCTCGGCGGCACGCTGAACAACATAGGGTACGCCGTTAAACTTTGTCGCCTGTCTTCTTGACCAGAGGAAGGAAAGCTTGTTTTCGCCGACCGTTAATTCGTCGGGGAATACCGACCAGGCGCAACGCGTGCCTGTAAAGCCAGCAGTTTTTGAAAAGCTGCAAATCTCCACCGCGCAGGAGCGGGCGCCCTCGATTTCGTAGATAGTATGGGGGTAGTCGCCGCTTATAAACGCCTCGTAAGCCGAGTCGAATATAATAAGCGAGCCTGTCTTATTGGCGAAATCTACCCATTTTTTAAGCCCTTCGCGGCTGTATACCGCGCCCGTCGGGTTGTTAGGAGAGCAGAGGTAGATAACATAGGGCTTTTCCTCTACGCCGTCGGGCAGGGGTAAAAAGGCGTTTTCGCGACTTCCCTTTAAAAAGCTGACCTTTCTGCCGCTCATAATGTTGCTGTCAAGATAAACGGGATAAACGGGGTCGGGAATTAAAATCTCGTTATCCCCCAAAATATCCACAATGTTGCCGACGTCGCTCTTAGCGCCGTCCGATACAAAAATCTCCTCCGCGCTTAAATCGACAGGAAATTTTTTGTAATATTCCGCAATAGCCTCCCGCAGAAAATCGTAGCCGTATTCGGGAGCGTAGCCCCTGAAGGTTGCGGCGTTGCCCATTTCCTCCGCCGCTTTTTTCATAGCCTCAACCACAACAGGGGAGAGGGGGAGGGTTACGTCGCCTATACCCAGCCTTACGATTTTAGCCTCGGGATTAGCCGCCGAATAGGCATTTACACGCTTTGCAATCTCGGAAAAAAGATAGTTCTTTTTAACATTGAAAAAATTTTCGTTAACCTTAATTTGTAAACTCATAGCTCATACACTCCGTCATAAACTTTTTCCGCCGCGCCCCTCATATATATATGGGAATTATCGGCATAGGTTATATTCAAATCGCCGCATTTTAAATGCACCGTTATTTCTTCGCCCTTTTGGCAGTAGCCGTTAAGCACCGCCGCGACCGCCGCCGCGCAGGCGCCTGTGCCGCAGGCGAAGGTCTCGCCGCTGCCCCGCTCCCAGACCCGCATTTCAAGGGTTTTGTTATCAATTACCCTTATAAACTCGGTGTTGACCTGCTCAGGGAAAATCGGGTTATATTCAAACCTGGGACCTATCTTTTCAAGGTCTAAAGCCTTTACGTTATCGCAGAAAACCACCGCGTGGGGGTTGCCCATTGAAACGGCGGTAATGCGGTATTCCTTGCCGTCAACCTCCAAAGGCTCGTCAATCATACGCTCACCGTCAAACAGAACGGGAATGTCCTTCGGAGTTAGAATCGGTTCGCCCATATCGACAGTAAGGCTTACAGCCTTGCCGTCCTTCTCGGTCACCTTAAGGGTTTTAATGCCGCTTAGGGTTTCAACCGTAAGGGTTTCCTTATGGGCTATCCCTGTGTCGTAAATATATTTACCCACACAGCGTATGCCGTTGCCGCACATCTTGCCCTCGCTGCCATCAAGGTTGAACATACGCATTTTCGCGTCCGCCACATTTGAGGGGCAGATTAAGATAACCCCGTCACTGCCCACGCTTGTTCTTCTGGGGGACATAACCTTAGCTAAATATTCGGGATCGGGAATATTCTCCTTAAAGCAGTCGATATATATGTAATCGTTGCCGATTCCGTGCATTTTTGTAAACTTAATTTCTCTCATAGCTTCGCCGCCTTAAATATTAATTCCTGCCTTGCGCATTTCATTAAACAGCACCTCGCGGTGAGCCTGCTCTATAGGAGTGAGAGGCAGGCGCAGGTAATCCTCGCAGAAGCCCATAGCCGCCATAGCCGCCTTAACAGGGATAGGATTAACCTCGCTGAAAAGGGCGTTTATAAGGGGTAAGTACCTGAGCTGCATTTCTGCCGCGCCCCTAACATCGCCCGCACTGAATTTAGCGCACATTTCTGCCGCCTCGCGAGGTAAGAGGTTTGAAAGCACCGAGATACAGCCCTTGCCGCCTAATGACATAATCGGAACGGTCTGATCGTCGTTGCCTGAATAAATGTTGATGTTATCACCGCACATCGCCGCGATTTCGGCGACGGCGGAGATACTGCCGCTCGCTTCCTTAATTCCCGAAATGTTAGGATGCTCGGACAGGGCCTTTACGGTCGCGGGTTGAATATTAACGCCCGTTCTTGAGGGAACGTTGTAAAGAATTACGGGTGCGGTCGCCTTGTCGGCAATTTCGGTAAACATTTTAATAAGACCGTTCTGAGTTGCCTTATTATAATAAGGAGTGACAACCAACACGCCGTCTGCGCCTGCCTTGCAGGAAAAATCGGTAAGGTCAAGGGCATAGGCGGTGTCGTTTGAGCCTGTTCCCGCAATTATCGGCACGCGGTGATTCGCGCGCTTTATTGCATAATCAATAGCGGCGCGGTGCTCCTCATCGGTAAGGGTAGAGGACTCGCCCGTTGTGCCGCAGATAACAAGTGCGTTTACGCCCTCCTCAATCTGCCAGTCGATAAGTCTGCCGAAGGCATCGTAATCAATGCCGTCAGGTGTGATGGGTGTAATGAGGGCAGTTGCAATTCCCTCGAAAATCGGTGCTTTCATTTTAACACAATCCTTTTTTATAATTTATTATTTAATTTGCTTCTATTCTAAATGTTGGGGTTCTGTGAGATTTTGCCTCCCTTGCCTAAAGGGAGGGGGACC
>JBJEOD010000429.1:0-4684 GCA_051880535.1 Acutalibacteraceae bacterium
TAAAGCTGCAAGAGTAAAAAAAGGATATTCTCAGACCGAGCTTGCCGAATTATTGGGATACAAATCACGCTCATCTATAAATAAAATAGAAAAAGAGGGCAGGGACATTCCAAGAAGCATTATTGTTAGGTTAGCTGAATTACTAGATGTTACACCTGCGTATCTTATGGGATGGGAAGAAGAAAGTATTTTTGATAAATATCCACAGATTGAGCCTATTCCCGAAATGCGTAAAATACCTCTTCTCGGAGCAATAGCCTGTGGAAAACCGATATATAAAGAAAAAAATGAGTGGATTTCACTTCCGACGGATATAAAAGCGGATTTCTGCTTGCGCTGTGAGGGCGACAGCATGATAAACGCTCGTATTTATGACGGAGATATAGTTTTTATAAAATCTTGTCCCGAGGTTGAAAACGGTCAGATAGCTGCTGTGTCAATCGATAACGAGGTAACATTGAAGCGGGTATATTATTATAAAGATAAAAACAAGCTTGTTTTAAGTCCAGAAAACCCAAACTATGAGCCGTTTGTGTACATGAACGAAGAATTGGATGATATTCGTATTCTTGGTAAAGCAGTAATGTTTTTAAGTGCAGTTAAGTAATGTGAGGTGTTTTATGGTAATAATAGGATTGTTCATAGTTGCTGTAATAGTATTTTTTATTATAAAGGCAATTAAAGAAAACAAACAGCATAATAATGTTGTAAACGACACGAAAGGGTTAAATTATACTTCATTAACAAAAAAAGAAATATCGGATAATAAATCGATTGAATCTATTAAGTCAAAGCCAAAAACAAATACAAATACTAAAACTTCTTCTAAAGGAAAATCAGATAATACAGAATTTAATTTTGTAAAAGAACGAGAATTACTGAATGATATGCATAAAGCAAACACTGAATTTGAATTGCACCTTAGCTATATTGCTTTGCAGGATTTTTATTATAAATACAGAGCTGATGAAAAATATTTGAATTTATGCATTGGTTATTGCTTGAAAGATATTGAATTACTTCCAAAAATCAACAAGACTTATATTGATAGTCAAATAAAAACAATAGAAGAACTGATGCCTTACGTTAACGCTCAAGAAAAAGAAGAGTATCGTAAAGAAAAATTAAAAATACAGCAAAATGGCTTTGATTGTATTATTCCAGCGTTTAAGCGTATGGCAATTATAGAGGAAAAGAAGAAAAATTATGACCAAGCAATTTATTATTGCAATTTAGCTATCGATTATTATGGTAAACACAATTTATCAGAAGCGCAAGCCGAATTTGCTGAAAGGAAAAATAAGCTGTTAGCAAAAAAGACAAAATAAAAAAATCCCCGCCCGGTGCTGGTAACACCGAACGGGGAGCAAGATAAGGTATGCTATACCATATCCGCGACAAGATAAGTATAGCATACCTCCACAAATATGTCAAGGAGGTATTTTTTATGAAACGAACAAACACAGCCGTATGGATCGAGAGCAGGGGAAGATGGCAGATAAATGTCCAGAAGGACGGTATCCGCAAGACCTTTACTTCGTCCAACCCCGGCAGAACAGGTCAGCGTGAGGCAAACGCCAAGGCGGACAAGTGGCTCGATGAGGGCGTTATATCCGGTAGGTTGACCGTAAAACAGGCAGCCGAGGGGTATATTGACTTCCTGAAAAGCACGACCTCAAAGAGCAACTGGATACAGTACGAGGGATATATAAAAAAGTGGATAAATCCGCAGATAGGCGCGGTAAAAATCGATAATCTTTCCGAAATGTCGCTGCAGAAGGTCATCAACAACGGCTTTTCGAAGGGACTCTCCAAGAAAACGCTTATGAATATCCGCGGCTGCATGATGGGCTTTCTGAAATACTGCCGTAAATCCAAGCTCACAAACCTTGTGGTTGAGGGATTGATAATACCCAAGGGCGCGCCTGTCGGTGAGAAATGCATCTTACAGCCTGAGCATATAAAGATATTGTTCACTTCCGATAAGACCATGTTCCGTCAGAAAGAGATCTCCGACCCCTTGATAAACGCCTACCGCTTTCAGGTGATAACGGGACTTCGCCCCGGAGAGTTGTTCGGGCTTCAATGGAAGGACATAAGCGACGGCGTTGTACATTTAAGGCGCTCCATAAACGAGCTTAACGAAACCACCAACGGCAAGAACGAGAACGCACGCCGTGATTTTGCCCTGAATATATTAAGCAACTCCATATTGGAAGCACAGAAGGCGCTTGGTGAAACAAGAGAGTATGAAAGCGAGTATGTTTTTGCCCGCGCTGACGGCTCACACCTTACACAGCCGTACTATTATGAGCGCTGGAAGAAGTATCGCGAGCACAACGGCATAAAAGCGGACGTATCACCGTATGAGCTGCGGCATACCTTTGTATCCGCCGTTAAGACCCTGCCCGAGGGCTACCTCAAGCAGCTGGTAGGGCACAGCAAGAGCATGGATACCTACGGCGTATACAGCCATCAGATGACGGACGATATGTCCAACACCGCTAAAATGGTGCAGGAAGTTTTCAAAGATATTCTTGCAGGCTGATTTGATTTTCACGGCGAAAAATATAGAGTGTGTACCTAAGTGTGTACTTTACAAAAACCAAACCCCGCAGAACGCAAATTCTACGGGGTTTTATCTGGTGAGCTATTGGGGATTTGAACTAAGAAAACTCTGTTTTCACTGTATTTTTAGTTTTTTCAGATGAAAGAAACGCGATTATACGGTATATGTAGCAAAATAATTTATCATATATAAAAGGACTTTTTACTCTTTGAAACGTAAGTGTGTACCTAAGTGTGTACCTTAAAATGACGTATAAAATGCCAACCGCCCCTCCCACAAAAACCGCAGGAGGGGCGTAAATTATTTACTATCCTTATCTTTGAGCTGCGCAAGCACATCAAGCAGCTTTTTCGGCACGGGCACACCAAGGCGCCCCGCGTTCTCAATAAGGCTTATGCACTCATTAGCAATGTAGAATACCACCGTCACCGCTCGCAGGACGTGTCCCTCACCGATAACATTGATGTCTACGATATTTGCCACCGCCACAATAATCAGCATAAACACCTTTTTTGCGATACCTTTCGCGCCTATCTCCGATGACAGCCGCTTTTCTGCGACCGCCGCAATAACGCCCGATATGTAGTCCATAACGATAAGCACCACCAACGCGATAATAAGTCCGTCGGCGTTCCCGAAAAGGAAGCCTACTGCCGTGCATATTGCCGCCAGAATACCCTTGATAAAATCGTTCATAGTTGTACCTCCTGAATTTTTCCACAAAATTTTCACCCACGTTTACCCATCCCACGTTTTAGGCGTTAAAAACATCTGCTGTATTTTCATATTATCACCGCCTAATCAGACACAGGAAATGCAAAATAGGGAATATAATAATCAATTGACGCTGAGTTGCTAATCAAACAACACGATATAACACGATAAATCTGTCCGTTAAAATTAATGTATGTATCGCTCAAAGAATTGAAAACTTGAACGTTCACTACGCCATATAATTCACTGCACAGACACTGATTGTTAAATGATGGATACCGATATATTGCGTTAGATATATTCCCGTTGACTTTGTACATTTTACCATTATTATATTCTTTGTTGAATATTATTTTTTTATAATCAAGCATATCAACATAGTTATACGATGGATTTGGTAATACTCCATAGCGTGTTGACCCTTTAAAGCAAACTGTTTTATTTTTTTTCGTCGTGTGCAATAATAACGTCGGCAATATAACTTGAATTATACTTAATTCGTAAACTTATAACCTTTTCGTTTTTACTTGTTTGATAATATATAGCTGTTACATTTGGTTTTTGATATACTAACTGCGTTTCTGTTGTGCCGCCGTCAAACGTCACATAGCAATACAGATAGTCGTTGCTGTTAATATACCACCGAACGCCGAAATTTTTATCAACAGGACTAAAATAATAGTCGCCGTTCTGTGTATACCCAAACTGATTTACAAAAATATCGTTTATTTCATCTACAGAATTTTCGACGCTACTGAATGTACGCTCCTGTTCCGTTAATGTATGCATAATTATTCCTCCGTTTCGTCAGATATTAAAACATCTTCAATGGGCGGTATCAAACCGACATATCCGATTGACAGCATAATGTCCGTGCTGTCCTTTTCACCGCCGCCTGCACCTCCGCGCCGCACAATATAACAATCCGCCATATTTACACCGCCTTTACTACCGCAAGAATACCCTTGATAATGTCATTCATATAAATACCTCACTTCCTTGAAATCGTCGGCATGACGATAAATTTATCGGGGTAACCGTGCTGATGATCATATACGACCGTGAAAAATTCTGTACCTGCATCGACCGCAATATCATACAGATATGTCCCCGGCTCAATATTTGTATCGAACGATGAAAGCGCTATGGCAATCACGTTGTCATCCGACATTTGCGACATCGGGACGGTCTTGCGTATTGCAACAGCAGTATCATCTCTCCAGTCTTTTTTTACTGTGAATATTACCGAGGCATTCGGAAAATCTTCTTTTGTTATCGGCGTACCGTCAGCATTTGTCAGGGAAAGCGAGTATGATATGGAATTTCCCCTTGGAACTTTAAGCATAGATTCACCCCTTTAAAAGCTTTTTCAGCGGCTTGACAGGCTCGCCCAGAACAGCC
>JBJEOD010000430.1:0-4628 GCA_051880535.1 Acutalibacteraceae bacterium
CGGCGAGTATAAGTTTAAGGTGGTTTTAAGCGACTGTTGGACTCCTGCGGGTATGATCACCACATATAAAACCGTAACTGTACAAATTAACGGGAATGTTTATGACGACCACTATGTGGGCAGACAGGAGTGAGCGGCAAATGAAGAAAAAGGTGTATATCTGCGCTCCTCTCGGCGGAAATGTCAGGAAAAATCTGAATCGGGTCCGAAATTATACCCGATATGCTTTGATGTGCGGTACGGCTCCTGTCGTACCGCATTTCTATGCGCTCTGCCTTGACGATAGGATTCCCAAGGAACGCAAAATAGGAATTACGGCGGGAAAGAGCCTGTTATGGTTCTGCGATGAAATGTGGATTTTCGGGAACGAAATAACCGCAGGTATGGCCGACGAAATTCAGTTCTGCAAAACCCTTAATGTGAAAACCCGTAAGGTCAGAGACTCTGAAATCAAGAAAGTGTTAGGAGGAAAAATTCATGAAAAAGAAATTTTTTAAAATTCTGCTCTGTTCGGTAATGACGGTGCTTTTGGTAACCGTTTTTTCCGTAACCGCATTTGCCGCAGGCGATGTGTCGGGCGCAATAGAACAAACCTGGACAACCGCACAGTCGCAGATCAGATCGGTAGTCGATAAAGTAGTTTTCCCCGTCGTGGATACGATACTGGCTATCCTGTTTTTTGTGAAGCTCGGTACGGCGTATTTTGATTACCGCAAGCACGGTCAGTTTGAATTCACCGCGCCGGCAATCCTCTTTGCCTGCCTTATTTTCACCCTGACCGCACCGCTGTATATATGGTCGATACTTTAAGGAGGGTGTGCTATGAATTTTTATGAAAAGGAAATGCGCACAATGTTCGGCGATAACGACATTATTACGGACGCAAGCTTCTGCGGCAAGACAATGCTCGGAAGACTTGATGATGAACTGCGGGTAAAACTGCAGCTCATTTCCACCTTTATCTCCGGTCAGTATAACGCAGTTCAGGCAACAGTTATAAACCGAACGGACGGTGTGGTTGATAAACAGATATTTAAGTTTGCGGATATTATCGGGAAGCAGAAAAGAAATAATCTTGATGAAATCGAGCCGCATATCTGGGAGTATAAGGTAAAGCCCGAATGGTATATTCCCGTCACCTCCTCCCAAAAGGCACAGATTGCCGATACCGTTCTCGGCTATGTGGAGATGTATCAGGATAACAGTATGAAAATGGGCGGAATGAATATGTAGGAGCAAAAAAGCTGTCCTTTCTAAATCGTTAATACATAGTGTATGGATTATCACTTCTGTATTATTGAGTTTTTTCGATTTATACTATGTATAAACGATATACAAATCTGAAAGGGCGGTACAATATATGATAGATAAGAGAATCGGCAAGAGAATTAAGGAGCGCCGCGAACAGTTGGGGCTTACTCAGGAGCAATTTGCCGAAAAGCTGGGTGTTGCCACAAACTATATTTCAACGATTGAACGCGGTGCGTCGTTTCCGAGGTGTGAGAAGCTTATCCTTCTGTTAAACGGACTCGAAACCTCCGCCGACGCAATCTTCTGCGATGTGCTTAATCATTCGGTAAGCTACAAAGCTTCTATGCTTTCTGAAAAGCTTGAGGATCTGCCTGCTGATGAACAGAAACGCATTCTCGACATGGTCGAAATGATGATTGCACAGGCGAAGAACAACCGATAATACAGCGGCTTATCTGCAAACTGCGTGAACAAAACACGCAGTTTTTTATTTTTCTGCAGATTTCGACTGGTTTTTCATTATTTATATGATATACTATGTATTAACGATATAGAGCATATCTGAAATACATAGTAAAGGAAGAATAAAAATGAGCGATAAAAAAGTATGCTGTTTTACGGGACACCGCCCGCAAAGCCTACCCTTTGGTTTTAATGAACGGGATGAAAGGTGCGTTAAATTAAAGCGGCTCTTGCGGGAAGAAATTGAAAGGCAGATTACCGAGGGAGGAGTCACGCATTTCATCAGCGGTATGGCGATCGGCGTGGATATGTATGCCGCCGAGATTGTACTTAAGCTCAAAGCAAAATATCCGCAGATCACATTGGAGTCTGCAATACCCTGTGAAACGCAGGCTGTGAAGTGGCCGTCTGCTCTTAGAAAGCGATATTATCTGATCGCTTCCAAGTGCGATAAGGAAACTAAACTTCAGCGACATTACACCGCCGATTGTATGCACAAGAGAAACAGGTATATGGTGGACTGCTCCGATACGGTAATCGCCGTCTGGGACGGAAGACCCGGCGGCACCGGAAAAACGGTCGCTTATGCTGAATCCAAGGGCAAAACCGTTATTTTAATTAATCCTAAAATGTTGTAGGAACAGTAATAAAACAGCGCCTAAAAAGGATATAAAAAATCTTGCGCGGTATTCTCTTATTTGTCTGGACTTTTGCGATATTATTCCCGATATTGAAATCGTATGTACCGATGCAAGTGAGTGTTTCGACGATAATAAGCAGTATTTGAAACAGCTTAAAGAACAGGAAAAAAGCAAGAAAGTCCGGGAAATCATAGCAAAGGACGAGGAGTTCCTCGACCGTATCCAAACGGAAACAGCAACCGCACGGCAGTTTATGATGATCGGGCGCTGTAAGAATGCGAAACCGGAGCAGATATTTCAGATGACAAACACAATTGCAAAAACAATATCCGAGCAGGGCTTTGAGGTTCACCGTATGAAAAAGGACGATATAAAGCGTTTCCTTGCCCTTTACTTTAACGCCTCTGTAAACGGTGAGCAAATTCCCGATACGGACGGAGGACAGTATATGGAGCTTGGAAATGGCTTCGGAGATTATGTAAGAACGGAGCAATAGCCCTATCTTTGTATTTCTTAAGCCCTGTTATAAAGGAATATGGCACAAACGAAATACAGCAAAAGCTTTGATCAAATTTCTACTCCGGATATTGCAATCTCAATGGGCTGTGATGTAGGGTGTCCGTACATCGGAAGAACATTTGATGATAATTGGGGATTGCCCGATCCTACAGGAAAAATTGATGAAGATTATATCAAAGTAATAAAACAAATAGAAATAAATGTCCAAAGGTTATAATAACTATAATCAGCCGTTTTGCCAAATGCAAAACGGCTGATTTTTATACCCGTAATAATTCGGACGGATGTTGGACAGTACCGCTGTTATCTTCGTTGACAAAGCGAATAGTTTTGGGTATAATATTTTCAAAGCAAAAACATTCTGAATTTAATAAATGCGAAATGAGGTGATGAGTATGAAATGTACATTTATGCATAAAAGAATACCGGTAGCAGAAATTGAAATTGATGATGCCACCGGCTTTATAAGAAAGATCGGCAAAATATATGCGCCTGAACATCTTCCCATAGGAATTACGGTAAGCAAAGGAATTGCGGACAGAGCGGCATTAAATGATTGGTGGATAGACAGATCAATACCTGCAAGCCGTTCGGGAATCCGTGAAGCATTGGATAACCTTAATTTATCTAGCACGAAAATGTTGCTTACCCGATGTTACGGACTCAGCCTGTCGGATCAGTATTGGATATGTCCCGAGGGTTCAGAGCTTAAATGGGAGGAAATAAATTTCTTTGAAAATGATTTTTCGGACGATATCGGTGACATACTGTTCGGAGAAAACAAAAAGAAGGATATCCTTAATTTCAGCTCTCCTGACAGCACCTCTGACGGTAATTTGAAAAAGCGCTGGAAGATAATTGACGGCAAACGATGCCTGATTAAAGGCGGCAGTAATCCGTTTCGGCAACAGCCGTTTAATGAAGTTATCGCATCTGAAATTATGCGTCGCCTTAATATTCCGCATGTGCCGTATACGGTGATTTGGAATAAAAACGCACCATACTCGGTTTGCGAGGATTTTGTTAATAAGGATACCGAGCTTGTTCCCGCATGGCGTGTATTAAAATATAAAAAAAGAGATAATAACACCTCGTGGTACTGTCATTTTGTAAACTGTTGTAAAGCGCTCGGAATAAAAGATGTTATCCCGTTTCTCGACCGTATGATTATAACGGATTATATCATTGCCAACGAAGATCGCCACCTTAACAACTTCGGTGCGATCAGAAATGCCGAAACTCTTGAATGGATTGGTATGGCACCTATCTACGACAGCGGCTCTTCTCTCGGATATGATAAAATGCCTGTGCAAATGCGCACAGAAAACGATGTGCGGTGTAAGCCTTTTAAAAATCATCATACTGAGCAACTAAAGCTTGTGACTTCCTTTGACCGTATAAATTTTAATGCGCTTTCGGGTATAAGCGAGTATATTACAGAGTTGCTGTCCTGCGAAGGGGCGGCCGACTACATTGATGAAAGCCGCATCCGTGCAATTGCCGCAGGAGTTGAGCGCCGAATCAATAACCTTAATCTGTTAGCTGTAACTCATACTCCTGAATTTCAAGACTCTATGGACGATGATGTTGAGGAAGACATTGCCGAAGACTACGCACCTAAAATGAATATGTAACTAAAACCATGGCTCAGCCGTTTTGCTAAATGCAAAGCGGCTTATTTTTATGCCCGTAACAATACGGAGGAAGGAGAAAAATGTATAAACAAAAAGAAATAACATCTGAGCAGTCAGAAGA
>JBJEOD010000431.1:0-4617 GCA_051880535.1 Acutalibacteraceae bacterium
TGATACTGTAAGAGCTTATTTTGAGGAACAGGTGCCCAAGCTTAATTATTGGAAGAATACCGAAAAATAATAAAGTAAAAAACAGGCAGTATAAATCCCCTTGTTTAACAAATAATAGAATCACGATTTAATAAAATAAGGGGATTAAAATATGAAAGCCACAGGAATAGTAAGAAGAATAGATGACCTCGGAAGGGTTGTAATACCTAAAGAGATCCGCCGCACAATGCGTATTAGAGAGGGCGATCCGCTTGAAATATACACGAATTCGGGCGGGGAGGTTATATTTAAGAAGTATTCGCCGATAGGCGAGCTTTCCTCCTTCGCGGCGCAGTATGCCGACGCGCTTACCGCCGCTACCGATTTAACGGTGCTTATCTGCGACCGCGACCACTGTATCGCGGCATCGGGAATATCCAAAAAGGAGGTTCTTGAACGCCGCGTGACCCAGAATGTCGAGGACATTATGGAGGGCAGGCGAGTCGAGGTCTATCCGAGCGGAAAAGCTGTTCCCGCTATTGAGGGGATTGACCAGAGCATTGCCGTCGCCGCACCGATTGTAGCGTCGGGTGATGTAAGCGGTGCGGTGGTGCTTACCTCTGCGGACGGCGAGAGCGCCAAGGAGAGCGATATTAAGTTGGCTACCGTAGCCGCCACGTTTTTAGGCAAACAAATGGAATCTTAATAAAAGCTTTATCGCTCGGCAAACGCCGAGCGATAATTTTCAGCCTTGTTTTTACTTTAAGGACAACAGCCTATCCACATAGCTGTGCATTTCTTCCTTTGAGCTTACCGAGTGGGTACCCGCTATGATTTTTTGTTTTTCCTGCTCGCTTAAATTTGCAAATTTTTGCATTGCGACGGGATTCTGCGCGAGCGCCATACCAAAGCCCATAGGCATTTCATAATTTTCCAATTAAAGCACCTCCCGATTTTTAATAGTGTTATTATCCTTCACGGGCGGCGGTATATGCATAGCTGTTTTAACCAATACTAAAATTAAACGGTGTTATTTTCTTAAATTCCCTTGCTATTTTAATATGTATGTGATAAAATAAAAAGCATAAAATTATAATGGGGGAGAATTTCGGAAATGAACACAAACGTAACAAGAGAAGAGGCCGTTAAGCTGCTCCTTAAATATAATAAAGACAGCTTTCATTTACAGCACGCCGTCACTGTAGAATGTGTTATGCGGTGGTATGCTGAAAAGCTGGGCTACGGGTCAGATGCCGATAGCTGGGGACTTGTGGGACTTCTGCACGACATTGATTTTGAAAATTATCCCGAGGAGCATTGCATAAAGGCACCTGAGCTTTTGGCTGAAATAGACGCAGGTGAGGAGCTTATTCACGCGGTTTGCAGTCACGGCTACGGCATTACGGTTGACATAAAACCCGAGCACGAGATGGAAAAGGTACTTTTTGCCGCAGACGAGCTTACGGGGCTTATCGGTGCGGCGGCACTTATGCGCCCGTCTAAGAGCGTGAGCGATATGGAGCTTAAAAGCCTTAAAAAGAAGTTTAAGGACAAAAAGTTTGCCGCGGGCTGTTCTCGGGACATTATCTCGAAGGGCGCGGAAATGCTGGGCTGGGAGCTGGATAAGCTGCTTGATATGACCCTTAGCGCAATGCGCGATACCGAGGGCGAAATTGCCGATAAATTGAATGAGATTAATGGTGAAGAAAAATGAGAAAAACTAAAATAGTATGCACCTTGGGTCCAGCCTGCTCGGACGAGGCGACCGTCACCGCAATGTGCAGGGCGGGAATGAACGTTGCGCGGCTTAACTTTTCGCACAACACCCATGAGGACCACAAAAAGCGTATCGACCTTGTGAAAAAGGTCAGGGAAAAGCTTGGTCTGCCTATAGCCCTGATGCTTGATACAAAGGGTCCGGAATACCGTATCAAGACCTTTAAAAACGGTAAAATCACCCTAAAGGAGGGGGACACCTTTACCTTCACCGCCGACGAAATCGAGGGGGACGAAAAACGGGTCTCGATTAATTACAAGGGACTGCCCAACGACCTTAAAAAGGGCGATAAAATACTTTTAAACAACGGGCTTATGAGCTTTGAGGTGGTAAGCACTACGGCGACCGACGTTAACTGCACCGTCCTTATCGGCGGCGAGCTTTCCGACCGCAAGAGTATGAGCTTTCCTAACAAGACCCTGAAGCAGAAGTATTTAAGCGAGCAGGACAAGGAGGACATTGCGTTCGGAATAAAAGAGGGTGTTGATTTTATCGCCTGCTCCTTTGTTTCCTGCAAACAGGATTTGCTTGACGTGAAGAACTTTTTAGCGGAAATCGGCGCAAAGGAAACCGAGCTTATTGCCAAGATTGAAAACCGTTCGGGGGTTGACAATATCGAGGAAATCAGCGAAGAGTGCGCGGGCATTATGGTTGCGCGAGGCGATATGGGAGTGGAAATTCCCTTTGAGGAGCTGCCCGCTATTCAGAAGAAAATTATTACCAAATGCCGACTGCTGGGCAAGCGGGTTATTACGGCTACCGAAATGCTTGAATCTATGATAAATAACGCCCGTCCTACCCGTGCGGAAATATCCGACGTGGCAAACGCGGTATACGACGGCACAAGCGCTATAATGCTGTCGGGCGAGACTGCCGCGGGCAAATACCCCGTCTTAGCGGTTGAGACTATGGCGAGAATAGCCGAAAGCACCGAGAAGAACATTCATTATAAAAAACGCTTTCTTTCGGCGGAGTTCAAGATTAAAAACACGCTCGACGCGATTTCCCACGCCACCTGCGGAATGGCAATAGATATTGACGCCAAGGCGATTACGGTTTGCAGTCTGTCGGGAATGACCGCGAGAATGGTTTCGCGTTTCCGTCCGCCCGTTGATATTGTAGGTCTTACGACCGACATTAAAACCTGGCACAAGCTTTCGCTTTCGTGGGGCGTGATTCCCGTAATGTGCGAGAACTACCCCTCGACCGATGTGCTGTTTTACAGCGCGCAAAAGCTGACAAAGGAAACCCTTAAGCTTAAGGACGGCGATAAGATTGTAATAACAGGCGGCGTGACCAACGGAAAGTCGGGTAACACCAATTTAATAAAGGTTGAAACGGTATAAACAGAATTTACGGGACGATGCGGTGTCGTCCCGTTTTATGTTATTCCCCGGCTATTTCAAAAAGGTCGTTAGGAGTGCAGTTTAACAGTAAACAAATAGTCTCGATTTGCGACATTTTTTATTGTACTTGCTTTGTTTTATTTCTCCCACAAACGGTTAAACTAATACCAAAACCGTTTGCGGGGTGAAAAAATTTGAATAAAAAATCGGCTTTTGTGTGGGCGGCGGATTTGTGCGTTTATGTGGCGGGCGGAGCTATGTATTCGGTTGCGGTTTTGCTTTTTCTGTCGGCTAATGAGATTTCGCCGGGCGGGCTTACGGGTATCGCCACGGTGCTTAATTATCTGTTTATGCTCCCTGTCGGCACGGTTATGTTTTTGCTTAATATTCCGATTCTGATAATCGGGTTTATGAAGCTAGGCGGAGTTTTTATATTAAAAACAACCTTGGCGACGGTGATAATCTCGGTGATACTCGATATTTCCGAGGGTCTTCTGCCCGCCGTTAAAATTGACCCGATATTGGCGGCGGTATTCGGCGGACTGCTTATGGGGCTGGGAATAAGTATGTTTATGCTAAGGGGCGCTACAACAGGCGGCGTGGATATTATCGCAAAGCTTATTAACCGCCGCTTTCCGCATATAACCGTGGGAAGACTGATGCTCCTTGCCGATGTGTTTGTGGTGGCGATTTCCACCTTTGCCTACAAAAATATCGAAAGCGCGCTTTATTCGGTTATCGCCCTTTACGCCTCGTCGAGGGTTATAGATATGATGCTTTACGGCGCGGACAAGGGGAAAATAGTTTATATTATAACCGAAGAGTCGGCGGAGATGTCGCGGGAGATTATGTCACTTGTAAAAAGGGGAGTTACGGTTCTCGAGGTGACGGGCGCGTACACAGGCAGACGGCTTAAAATGCTTATGTGTACCGTAAGGCGCAACGAGGTTTCGGCGGTCTGCCGCCTTGCGCGGGAGTTCGATAAAAAGGCCTTTATCGTTATAGCCGAGGCGGGAGAGATATTGGGAGAGGGCTTTAAATCAACTGTGTAAAGGTCACGAAAAAAACTTTTTAAATTGTTTAAAAAAGTACTTGATATTTCAAGAATTTGTGGTATAATTATATCTGCTTTAACAAGATATTGTGTATTTAAAAACCAAACACCACATATCGGCGGGAGGAAAAATGATGAAAATAATTAAGAGAAGCGGTGCAGAGGTCGATTTCGACGCGAAAAAAATTGAAATCGCGGTCAAAAAAGCCAACGAAAGCGTTGTTCCCAGCGAGCGTATGTCGGATATTCAGATAAAGCGCATTGCGGAGGACGTCGAGAGCGCGGCGCTCAATGTCAACAGGTCATTGGGTGTTGAGGAAATACAGGATATGGTAGAGGATCAGATTATGAATCAGCGTGCCTTCAGTGTTGCGCGCCGCTACATAACCTACCGCTATCAAAGGGCGCTTGTCAGAAAGTCGAACACCACCGACGAGCAGATTTTAAGCCTCATTGAATGT
>JBJEOD010000432.1:0-4613 GCA_051880535.1 Acutalibacteraceae bacterium
GGAAAGCTCGCCTGACGAACGGACGTATATAAAAATATCCGCCGCTCCCCCGATTTTAAAGCTGGTGTGACAGCTCATAGGCTCATTAAGCTTATACTCTACCAAATTTTTCTCGCAAAATTCCTTTAAAGCGTCAAGACTCATAATCGCTCCGAAAAAATTAAATTTTATTATTTGTAAAGGTCGCAAAGATACGCCGCGCCGATTATTCCGGCGTCATTTCCCAGCTCTGCCACCTTAATCTCGGTGTTTTTCTCGATATTTCTCGCGTAGTTTTCACCCTCAAGGAAGGCTTTTATCGGCTTTATAAGGTTGTCGCCCTCCTTTGAAATGCCGCCGCCTATGCAAAGCACGTCGGGCTGGAATATATTAATATTATTGGATATTCCCACCGCAACATATTCAACGTATTTATCAACCACCATTTTGCCCGCCTCGTCGTTTTTGCGCATAGCGTCAAAGGCGGTTCTGCCGTCAACCTTGTTAATGTCGCCGCCGCAAAGCTCCCACATAACCGATTTCGGATATCTTATCATCGCCTGCTTTGTCTGACGGATAAGAGCGGTCGCCGAGGCGTAAGCCTCCCAGCATCCCTGACGTCCGCAGGAGCACATTTCGCCGCCCATTGCGATAACCGTGTGACCAAGCTCCGCCCCCGCGTAATTTGAGCCTGCGTAAATTTTGCCGTCGATTATAACGCCGCCGCCTACGCCTGTGCCCAAGGTGATAGCGATAAAATTATTCGTACCTCTGCCCGCGCCCGCGATATACTCGCCGAACGCCGCCGCATTTGCGTCGTTTTCGATGTAAAAATCCACCCCGGTGCGTTCCTTTAGCATTTTCGCCATAGGCACGTTGTAGAATCCCAGATTGTTCGCATAGCAAACCACGCCGTTTACTGGGTCTATAGCTCCCGGGGAGCCTACACCCATAGAATCAATATCGCTCATTTTAAGCCCTGCGCTCTCAATTGCGATATTCGCCGCCTTAACCATATCGTCGATAACCTCCTCGGCGGGACGGGGAAGATTGGTTTTTACCTTACCTGTGGCGACAATATTATAATTATCGTCCACAACCCCCGCGACAATATTAGTTCCTCCGAGATCGATTCCAAGCTTATACATTTTTTACTCTCCTATTTTTATTATTTGTTTTTTATTTAAAACGGGTTTACCGTTTTTGTACCGCTGTCGGCATTTTCCGCGTCCTCGGTCATACCCAGCTTCTGAAGCAAATCCTGCGCCGCGTTATAGCCCAACTTCTTCTGACGGCTGTTCATAGCCGCAACCTCAATTATAACCGCGAGGTTACGTCCCGGCTTTACGGGGATTGTGTGGGACGGAATATCAAGGCCTAAAATACTTGTGGTCTGGTTTTCAAGTCCCATACGGTCGTAGACCTTGTTAACGTCCCAAGGTTCCATATTAATAACAAGGTCAATCTTTTCGGTAAGCTTTACCGCGCCCGCGCCGAAAATACGGCTGGCGTTAATAATACCTATTCCGCGAAGCTCAATAAAATGCCTGATATTATCGGGTGCGGTGCCTACAAGCGACTTGTTTGAAACACGCCTTATCTCCACTGCGTCGTCGGCGATAAGACGGTGACCGCGCTTGATAAGCTCGATTGCGGTCTCGCTCTTACCTACTCCGCTTTCGCCCAAAAGCAGTATTCCCTCGCCGTATACCTCCACAAGCACGCCGTGGCGGGTCACTCGCGGGGCAAGACAGAGATTAAGATAGGCGATAAGCGCGGCAGTAAAGGCAGAGGTGGACTCCCTTGTTCTGAGCAGAGGCACGCCGTACTCCGCCGCTATTTTAACATATACGTCGCCGACGTCGAGATCGCGGCAGATAATTACCGCTGCGGGCTTGTGGGAGAAGAATTCGCGAAGCCTGCTTTCTGCCTTTTCCGGGGTAAAGCGTAGGATAAATCCCTCCTCGCTCTTTCCGATAATCTGAATTCTTTTTTCGTCAAAAAACTCAAAATATCCCGCCATGTGAAGCCCGGGACGGTTAACCTCGGTGGTGGTGATTTTTATTTTTTCGGGATTTTCGGGCATATAAAGCTGTTCAAGCGAAAATTCCGTGATAATCTTATCAAGCGATATGGTAAAATTGGTATGCATATCCTCACTGTCCTTTAATTTACTTAATCCGATTTTATTATAATATAAAATCTTTAAAAAGGCAAAACATTTTACAGATTTTTATAATTTTTTGGGTCAGAACAAAAAAGCCCCGGATTTACCGTTAAAGGCAAAGCGGTAAACTGAGGCTGTAATGGCTTTTTAAAGCCGTTTTATAATTTCATTGTTCTGTGAAATAAGATGTCCCACGGCGTAAATCAAAAACAGCGAAATAAGCGCAAGAACAATTCCCACAATAAACAACGCCACAGACACCACGGCGAAAATCTTATCGAGCATTACAAGCACTACTGCCGCCGCCGCGAATATCAGGAGTATTCCCAGCGCCACGATAAAGGAGATTGCCTTGATTATCTTGTCAAGATGCTTGAAAACGCCGTTTCCGTAATTCTGGGTTGCCGCCTTTAAGCTGCTTTTTGTTTTGGGAACAGAGGAGGAGCTTATGTCCTCAAACATATAATCTTCGTTATTATCAGCCAACGCAGAGCGCTCCTTTCGGTTTTAGATTTTTTTAACCCCTATTATGACCGCCTCGCCGTTAATATCCCAGTCCTTTGTAAAGCCGACGGGAGTTTCGGCGGCAAGCGAATCAGCAAGGGTGTCGCCCTTTATGTCGTCCTGCTTTTTAAGCGCGGTATCCGTAATCCTTTTACTTCCCTCCAAAGTGATAGAGATATGGTCGGTTACGTTAAAGCCCGCCTCCTTGCGCATAGTCTGGATTTTACTGATAAGCTCCCTTACAAAGCCTTCTTCAATAAGCTCCTCTGTAAGAGTAGTATCGATTGCAACCGTGATTCCGCGGTCGCTTAACGAGTAAAAGCCGTCCTTTTGTTTAGCTTCAATCAATAAATCCTCGGTTTCAAGCTTAACCTTACCCGACGGTAAATCAAGCTCGATAAATCCGTCCTTATCAAGCTGTTTTTTTGCGGCGGTGCCGTCGATTTCCGTAAGCGCCGTTCTTATTTCATTAAGCTGTTTGCCGAACTTAGGTCCTACCGTTTTAAGCTGGGGCTTGAACTGATAGGTCACAAAGCCGTCCACGCTGTCGGTAAATTCAACCTTTTTTATGTTAAGCTCGTCGCGGATAATATTGGTATAAAAGCTGTCTAAGTCGCCGTCAAGCTTTACATACATAGTGGAAAGCGGCTGACGGTTTTTAAGTGACGCGCCGTTTCTGGCGGCTCTGCCCAAAACAACAATTTCCAGCACCTTGTCCATATTTCCTTCAAGCTCTTTATCTATAGCCCCTTCGTCCACTGCGGGGAAGTCGCAGAGATGCACGCTCTCGGGCGCGGTCTTATCCACGCTTCTTACAAGGTTTTGGTAAATGCTCTCGGTCATAAAGGGAATCATCGGCGCCGCCGCCTTAGCGGTGGTGACAAGGGCGGTATAAAGGGTCATATACGCCGCTATCTTATCCTCGGGCAGACCCTGCACCCAGTAGCGCTCGCGTCCGCGGCGAACATACCAGTTGCTCATATCGTCCACAAATTCCTGAAGAGCTCTTGCCGCCTCTGGTATGCGGTAATCGGCTAAATTCTCGTCAACCGCCTTTACCATTGAGTTAAGCTTTGAGAGTAGCCACTTATCCATTACTGTAAGCGCGCAGTCGCTAAGGCTGTACTTAGTCGGGTCAAACTCGTCGATATTCGCGTACAGCACATAGAATGCATAGATATTCCACAGGGTACCCATAAACTTGCGCTGACCCTCTGTAACCGCCTTATCGTGGAAACGATTGGGCAGCCACGGTGCGGAGTTGGTGTAGAAATACCAGCGAATCGCGTCGGCGCCAAACTTTTCGAGTGCGTCAAACGGGTCTACCGCGTTGCCCTTGGACTTACTCATTTTCTGCCCGTTCTCGTCCTGAACGTGACCTAAAACGATAACGTTTTTATAGGGCGCTTTATTGAAGATAAGAGTAGAAATCGCAAGTAAGGAGTAGAACCATCCGCGTGTCTGGTCAACCGCCTCGGAAATAAAGTCGGCGGGGAACTGTGACTCAAACAGCTCCTTATTTTCAAAGGGATAGTGGTGCTGTGCAAAGGGCATTGAGCCTGAATCGAACCAGCAGTCTATAACCTCGGGAACGCGGTGCATTTCCTTGCCGCAATGGGGACATTTAATGGTTACCGCGTCGATATACGGGCGGTGAAGCTCAATATCGTCAGGGCAGTTGTCCGACATACTCTTTAATTCCTCAATACTGCCGATAGAATGCATATGACCGCACTCGCACTGCCAGATGTTAAGGGGTGTACCCCAGTATCTGTTGCGGGAGATGCCCCAATCCTGAACATTTTTAAGCCAATCGCCGAAGCGACCCTTGCCTATGCTTTCGGGAATCCAGTTTATAGTGTCGTTGTTGCGGATAAGGTCGTCCTTAACGTCGGTCATTTTTATAAACCAGGACTCACGCGCGTAGTAGATAAGCGGAGTATCACAGCGCCAGCAGTAGGGA
>JBJEOD010000433.1:0-4595 GCA_051880535.1 Acutalibacteraceae bacterium
TTATTACAAGCATTACACCGACCGCGAGTGGGGGGATGCTAAAAATTATGATATGTGCTTGAATTCGGGCAAAATCGGAATTGATAAGTGCGTAGAACTGATTTTGGACGCGATTTAGGATTAAAATTACCGCCGAGACCTTAGGACTCGGCGGTTTTTTCGATTGACTGCTTTATAAGTATTTCGGCGCAGTCCTCGGAGCGTATTGCGATTACGGCGCCGCGTATCAGGAAGGCTTTTGGGTCGCCCGCCGGGCTTTTGCCTACACATTCAACTACCGTGTCGGGTGTAAGGCCTATATCAAGCAGTCGCCGCCGCATACCGCCGCATATAAGAATTTGTCCGATTTTCGCGTATTCTCCGGGGTTTATGCTGTTAAGATTCTCCGTAATTCTCGCCTCCGAACTTCAGATAGCTTTATTATTATATTATTCTGTTAAGCCGGTGCGCGTTACCGAAAGTATGACGTGTAAAAATACTTGAAAAGATTATGGGAGTGTGTTATATTACAATTATCATTTTCTAAGCGGTGAAGAGTATGGATATAGTTTATGAAAATAAAACCCGTTTAATTGAATACTCGCTTGATAGTAAGCTTTCTTCTTTAGCGCATTTGCATAAGGAGCTGGAGGTTGTATATGTGCGCAAGGGCAAGTCGGTGGCGTATGCCGATAAAAACAGCTATCTGTTAAACGCGGGCGATATTTTTATCACCTTTCCTAATCAGGTGCACTATTACCGCACTGTGCAAGAGGGAGAATATATGGTTCTGATTTTTTCGCCTGATATTATATTCGGCTATTCCTCAGAAATATCAAAGAGCGTACCCGATAATAATTATATTTCCTCGCTTGACGCGGGGGAGCTTAAAGCGCTGTTCGATAATATTTATACCGCCGACGGCGAATATAAGACCCTTAATATCAGCGGCAATATAAACGTTATTATGAGCTTTGTTCTGCCGAGGCTTACCCTTAAAACCGTAAGCGCCGAAAATAATTCCGCATTTTATAGCGTAATAGATTTTTGCACACATAATTTTAAGGACGACATTACCCTTGACCTTGTCGCCGAAAAGCTGCATTTAAGCAAATATTACATATCACATCTAATTAATAAGCGATTAAAGCAAAATTTCAATGAATATATTAATAACCTGAGAATTGCCGAGGCCTGCAATCTTTTAAGGGAGTCGGATATAAAAATAGCCGACATCTCAGAGGATGTCGGCTTCGGAACGATACGGTCGTTCAACCGTTCGTTTAAGCTTATAATGGGTTTATCGCCCGCGGAATACCGCAGTAATTCAAATGCGCTTAAAAAATCGACTTAAGGTAGTTGATGCTTGTTTCGGCACATTCAATGCGGTCCTTGCCCATACTTGGCTCGTCCTGCTCTATTACAACCCACTTCGCGCCTACTTCCTTTGAAGCCGCAAGAATAGCGGGGAAATCCTGAACGCCGCTGCCCACAGGGCGAAGCTCAAACTTTGTGCTTTCTGCGCTTTTTTCCTTGCCCTCAGCTCCGATAAGACTGTACATATTTTCACTCTTACTGCCTACAAAGTCCTTAAGGTGGATTATTTCAATTCTGCCGCTGTATTTGCGGATATAATCGGACGGGTTTTCACCGCCTACGTTTACCCAACAGGTGTCAAGCTGGGTTGAAAGCAGCTCGGCGGGAATGTCATTATAAAGACGGTCAAGCTTATATTCGCCGTCAACCTTTTCAAACTCAAAGTCGTGGTTGTGGTAGCAAAGCTTCATACCGTTTGCATTTGCAAGCTCACCGAACTTCTTGACGTTCTCTATAAACTCGGCGTTTTTCTCGCCGCCCGCAAGATATTCAGCACCGATCCACGGTATAACAATGTATTTACAGCCTATCTCGGCATAAGCCTTAAAGGTTTCCTCGCCCTTTAAAAGCTCGTCATACGGTACGTGTGCGGAAATCGGAATAAGACCTATCTTGTCGCAGGCTTTTTTAACCTCTGCGGCGCTTTTGCCGTAAAGTCCCGCAAACTCAACGCCGTCATATCCTAATTCCTTAACCTTTTTAAGGGTGCCCTCAAAGTCGGCTTGCATATTATCTCTTACTGAATACAACTGTAATGCAATCGGAAAATCGTACATAATAATCTCCTTCTTTATTTTTCGGCAGCCCTTTTTGGGGCTGCCGTTATTTGTTTGTAAAAATCAGATTTCGGGGATGGTGATTTCGACCTCGTGGCCGCACTCGCTGGATCTCTGAATACCGTCAAGTATAGCCTGGTTGTAGATTATCTCGTCTGTCGGAACAGGTGCCTTGCCGCCTGTGATAATAGCATCAAGGAAGGAACGAATCTTTCTGTTCCATAGGTCGGTAGTTGCGGGAAGGAGCGGAACCTCTGTTTTTACGGGCTCGCCTGCAACATCGTGATAAATAGTCATCGGCTTATTGAAAGAGCCGTTCCAGCAATCGGTTGACGGTACGCGCAAAGAACCCTTAGTACCCATAATAATGGTGTCTCCCGGAGTGTCAAGGTGCATATACCAAGCGATGCGGAAGTCGAGAACTATTCCGCCCTCAAGACGGATATAAGCAGAAGCAAAGTCGTCAACGCTGAACTTCTTTGCGCACTCGGGCTTGCCAACCTGTGAATAAGCCTCGGGTGTGGTGCCGAAGTAATCGGTAGCTGTACCTGTTACGGTAAGGGGCTTGGGATTGCCTAAAGCGTTCATAACAAGGTCAATTGAATAGCAACCGATGTCACCCAATGCGCCTAAGCCCGCTTTATCGTTTTCAATAAAAGTCTCCGACCAGCTTACGGGGATACCGTGTCTGCGACCGCCGCCTGTCTGAACATAATATACACGTCCAAGCTCGCCCGACTCTACTATCTTCTTAATCATCTGCATATTAGCGTCAAAACGAGGCTGGAAGCCTACCGAAACAATCTTTCCGCTTTCCTTTTCTGCCTTGCGGATTGCTACAGCCTCGTCGAGGGTTACGGACATCGGCTTTTCAAGCAGTACGTTAAGACCGTGTTCGAGAGCGTAAATTGTACATTCAGCGTGGGTGCGGTTATAGGTGCAAACCGAAACCGCATCCATTTCGACCGTGTCGATCATTTCCTTATAATTGGTAAAGAACTTTGCGCCCTCAACCTTATGCTCTGCAAACTTCTTCTCGGCTTTTCCGGGAATAAGGTCGCAACCTGCCACCAGCTCAACATCGGGCTGATTAAGATAGCTTTTAATATGGTCGCCCGAAATTCCGCCCGTACCGATTATACCGATTCTAAGCTTGCGGTCGCTCCTTATTGTGCTTTCTTCTTCCTGATTTCTTGTGAAATTGTTCATATCAAGTGCCATTTTCTTTTCCTCCTAAAAAATACTTTTTATATCACGAACTGGCGCATATAGCGGCAGCTAAGTGCAACTGAATCTAAAATCCGTTCCTTTGAGCTTTCAAACGCCTTATCCTCAACCTCAATACAGGCGAAGCCGTTAAAACCGATGTCGGTAAGGGCGGAAACATATTTGCCCCAGTCAACGTCGCCCAGTCCCGGGAGCTTCGGGCTCATATAATCGAGGGGATAGCCCATTATTCCAACCTCGTTGAGCTTATCGGGATAAAGCTTAATATCCTTAAAGTGAACGTGAAAAATCTTATCTTTAAACTCGTAAAGCGGCTTTATGTAGTCAATCTGCTGCCAGATAAAGTGGCTCGGGTCATAGTTGATTCCGAAATTATCGCTCTTTAAAAGCTCAAACATTTTGCGCCAAAGCGCAGGGGTGGTAAACAGGTTCTGTCCGCCCGGCCACTGGTCGGCGCCGAAAAGCATGGGGCAGTTTTCAATCGCTACTTTTACGCCCTTTTCCTCGGCAAGCTTGATTATCGGGGGCCAGATTTCCTTAAACAGCTCAAGGTTTTCTTCTACTGTTTTGGTCTGGTCTCTGCCTATAAAGGTTGTAACCATATTAACGCCCAAAAGCGCACTCATATTGATAACCTTTTTAAGGTGCTCTATTGCGGCGTTCCTCTTTTCGAGATTACCGTCCATTGTGTTCGGGTAAAAGGCGAGGGAGGAAATTTCAATGCCCTTTTTAGCACAGAAATCCTTTATGTAGGCGATATATTCGTCGGAGGTGTTATCCACGTCTATGTGGCTTACACCCGCGTATCGTCTTTCCGCCTTGCCCTGCGGCCAGCAGGCAACCTCCATACATTCACAGCCGTTTTGTACGGCGTTTTCGACAGCCTCCTCAAAGGTAAAGCCGTCATAGATTGCGCTTACAATTCCAAGCTTCATAACTTGCACTCCTTTATCGGATATTTTATTTTTGCGCTTTGTTTTATTTGGTCCATACATGTATGGACATTGTGGGTTAATTCACATACGGCATTATAATCCGCCCAAAAAGCGTCCTTGTTTTCAATATAATCGGCGAATTTTTCCGCTTCGCCTCGCATTACCTCGGCGCGGTCGGGCATACCTAAAAGCTGTACTTCCTTTCCGTCCTTTATGAGCGAAATATCGGCGTACTGGGATATCGAGCCTATTTTAACTACGCCCTTGTCGCCTACTATTTCGGAGCCTATCGCCGATTGAC